>CALVON010000001.1 GCA_944350315.1 uncultured Bacilli bacterium
TTGTTCTAAATTTAGATGTTTCACCTTTAATATTTCTAGCACTATCTTTATCAATATCTAGTGAATCACTATCTAAAATAGTATCTGCATGTGTATCAATATTTTTAGTAGTATTTCTAATTTCTTGAGTCATATTATATAAAAATAATGTTTTTTCTTCATTTGCATTATCAGATATTTCTTTTGCATCATGCATCTCTTTCAACATCTTCGTATCTGGATTTTCTATCGTAAAATACATTAAATAACATAAAACAGTAATTGCAAAATCATACAAAATAATTCCTGGCCAAAATAATGTTGCTAAATAACATAATATTAAAACAACAAAAATTAAAATAATAGGTAAATATCTATGGTCTATTTTTTTAAAGTTTTTAATCGTTACAAATAATGAAGCAGATAAATAAAAAGCTATCATTATATATCCTAACATTGGTGTACTTCCCGTAACATTAGCAGCTGTTTTTGCATCCACTATAACAATCTTAGTAAAAAATAATAATCCCAAGGATACTAAATTAATTACACTTAACACTATAATTAACTTTTTATTTTTAATAATCTTTTTGCCATAAGTAATAATTAATGTATATAAAAATAAGCTCTCAAAAATCGCAATAAAAGATATTACAATAAACTTATTCAAAATATTAAATAAATTATAATATGGTAAAGAAACAATTACATCAAAAGGTTTAACAGAACATATTAAATGAATATAAAAATCTAATAAAATTTCTAAAAAAGAAGCGCCAAGAATTATCTTAAATATCTTATTTTCTAAAGAATTTATACTGTTTTTTAACAAATAAAAAATTATTAACATTAAAATAAAGAACAATGAAATCATTGGTATCTCAAATTCCATAGAATATAAAGACATATAAATATCACATCCTCTACTGTAATTATATCATCAAACAAATAATGATTCAAGAAAAAAATATTACTTTAAACGTAATATTATTTTTTCCTACTCAACTTTTTAAATTTTTCATAATTATTGTCTAAATATTTAACAATATTATATCTATTATCTTCATCTATTCTTTTTAAAGGATCGCAAATTATACTTGATAATTCAATTAGCTTTTCTCTAGGCAATTTATCAATAAAATCATAAACATCTTCTAAAGTGGTAATCTTTCTTTTCCTAACACCAATTTCTTCTACCGCAAATGGTCTTGTCCAAGGTTGATTCCAATATTCTTTTCCAATTTGATCCATATAATATGTATGTTGATCATATGGAAGATCATGAGTTTGAAATTCCTTATCGCCATCTTTAATAACTATATCATTAATTGGATAAGAATGTTTGCATATTTGTTTATAATGCATTGAAGCTAAAGTATCTCTAATTATTTCATTTGCATCATCTTCTGATAAATCTTTTAAATCTAATGGCTGCCCTGTTCTAACATAAATCTTTTTTTCTTCTTTAACAAAATAAGCAGCTCTAGGAACTATCAAAACACCCTTTTGTTTACTTGTTCTAACAGGACCAGAAAAAGATAATGGTTGTAATTCATTTTCACTATTTTCCCAACTACCACCGACATAATTAATAAAACTAGTAGAAAGATCAATCAATTTATTCTGTTTTTCAAAACATAATGTTCTATCTTTTGAATCTAATCTATCAACATGAAAGAAACCTAAAAGTGCCGCAGCAACCATTAAAAAATTATTTTCAATTTGATCTGTCGTTCCCATCAACATATAAACTTGTCTATCTATTGAAACAAATGTACCAATAACATCTTCAGTAAAATAATGTGTCGATACAAATACATATTGTTGCGTTGGATCTAATTGTTGTTCTTCTTCAATAATTAATTGATTTTTCATTGCCAATTTAACAATTTTTTTCAAAAAGTAATTAATTGATTTTCTAAAAGCTATACCTTTTTCACTTGCAAAGTTATCCAAATCAGCCCATAAATACTTCCTTATAAACCATGGATTTTTGGGAATAGGCAATCCTATTTTTTCAATTAAACTATTCGCAAATTTGTCAGCTTTTATATTTACTTTATCGACATATTTAGAAGCAACCTTTGAAGAATAACGAAGTCTTATCATTGAATTAAAATTTCTAACATCCCTTTTGAACATACGAAAAAATTCATCATACATTCTTCTTTTAATTACCTGTTGCTCACTTACATTCATATAAAAGTAGTTATCAATGCTATTTAATTGATCATTAAGTTTAACTAAAATAGACTCTTCAAAATTATTAAAAATATTATTTAATAAGATATCCTCATTTTCTTTCAAATAATCAAGAGAATCTGCTTTATTTTGAATAAACTCATCTAACCAGGTAGAAAACGTTTGTATTAATTTTTTTGCACCACTAATTGAACATTTATCAGTAATTTCATTTTTTATGTTTTCAAAATCATTTCTTAAAGAACTAACCCAAGCATCATAAGAACTACTATCATTGATGTCCATCCCTATATGCCTTAATAATAATTCAAAAAATTCAATCTCAATGCTTTTTTCTATATCTAAATTTTTAACCATTTCATCTATAAATGCATCAGATTTTTTTATAATTTGTCTTATCTTTTTACTAGCTTTTTCAGAAGGAAAAATATTCCTGTAATATTCTATTCTTTCTTTAATTTTACTCTTAAAAGCTAAAATATCTTCATCATAAGAATCAATATTTGGACTAAACTGTAAAAATAATTCTTTCAAATAATTTTCATCTTCAGCATAAATATTAAACTTCTTGTTTTTATCATCAATTGCCTTATTAACTTGTTTATCAACTTCACGAATATGCCTTTTTGTTACCAAAGCTGGCTCACTAAGCAAAATAATATCCTTAATTTTCCTCACTTCAATTATAAATTCTTTTATCTTATTAGCATTAACCCCATCAGAAACTAAATAATCATTTATGATAGTAGATAACTTACGATCGTTTTCTAAAATTATTTTTTTCACAAAAGCCTTTTCTTCTTCATCAGTTAATTCATCTTTAAATTGATTAAGATATTCCATAAATTCATCTTCAAAAAATTTTGAAGACAAATCAATATTAATGTAAGGATTATAATCATCAACAAAATTTTTACTAATTATTTTCTTTCCCATAAAAATCACCCTTTTTCAAAATATTCTATCATTTTTTTAAAATTTGTCAACAAAAAATAATTATAAACCTCTACATTTGATTAATAATAAAAGTACTATCGCAATAGTACTTTTAATTTAACCATTAATTTGTTTCATAACTTCGTCAGCAAAGTTTTCTTCTCTTTTTTCCATCCCTTCACCAACTTCATACCTTACAAAATATTTAATACTGCTTCCTTTAGAATCAACATATTTGTTAACTTTCATTTTATTTTCTTTAATAAATCCTTGATCAACTAAACAAACTTCTTCATAATACTTGTTAACCCTTCCATTAACAACCATATCAATTTTACTAGGATCTAATCCTTCATTTTCAGCTTGTTCTTTTAAAATACTCTTTTCTTTTTCTAATACTTCTGCAGGAACCATATCTCTATTTAGATATAAAGGTTTCATTGCAGCAATTTGCATTGCAATATCTTTAGCAAGTTCCTCATCTTTTGTAAGAACACATACAGAAACTATTTTTCCACCCATATGTGAATATGTTCCAAAAACATCGCTATCTTCTTTTTCAACAATTTCAAATCTTCTAAAAGAAATTTTTTCTCCAATAGTAGATGTTTTTTCTACTATTAATTGCTCAATAGTTTTGTCATTATAAACTAACTTATTTGCTTCTTCAAGAGTATCTACATTATTATTTAAAATTGTGTCGGCTATAATATTTACTAAATTCTGAAATTCTTCATTTTTTGCAACAAAATCTGTTTCTGAATTTACCTCAACAATAACTGCCTTATTTCCATTTATTTTACAAATTGCTAATCCTTCTGCTGCTATCCTAGATGCTTTCTTAGCGGCTTTTGAGATTCCTTTTTCTCTCAACCACGTAATTGCATCCTCCATACTTCCATTTGATGCTTCTAATGCTTTCTTACAATCTAGCATTCCAGCACCTGTTGACTCTCTTAATTCTTTAACCATGCTTGCACTAATCATGCTTATCGCTCCTTTTTATTTATTATTTTAAAGCTTCAATTAATTCTTCTTTTTTCATTTTTGAATAGCCTTTGATCTCTTTTTTCTTAGCTAATTCTTTAAGCTCTGCAACAGTAAGAATAGTTAAATCAATTTTAGGTGTTTTTTCAACACTAACTGGCTTTTCTTCTTTAACATCATTCTTAACTTCTACTTGCTCAACATTTTTTTCTTCCTTTTTTAAGTCTTTCTTAATTTGTTTATCATGAACTTTTACTTGTTTTTTACTATCTTCTTCAGTTGTATAATCAACTACTTCTAATCCTAAAGCTTCTGCTGCAGCATTATTTAATGCCCCAAGAATTACTTTTATTGATTTAACTGCATCATCATTACCAGGAATAACATAATCAATATTATCTGGATCACAATTTGTATCAATCAATCCAAATACTGGTATTCCTAAAATATTAGCTTCTCTTATAGCATTATATTCTTTAGTAGAATCAACAATTACAACTGCTTGTGGTAGTTTTTCCATATTCCTAATACCACAAAGATTTTTATTTAATTTATCATATTCTTTTTTAAGTCCAATTACTTCTTTTTTTGGTAACTTATCAAAAGTTCCATCTTTTTCCATTTTTTCTATCTTTTCAAGATAATATACTCTATTTCTGATAGTCTTAAAATTAGTTAAAGTTCCCCCCAACCATCTTTCAGTCATATAGTACATACCTGTTCTTGCAGCTTCTTCTTTACATACTTCTGCCGCTTGCTTCTTTGTTCCTACAAATAATATTTTTCCACCGTCAGATACAATTTTTTTCAAAGCATCATATGCTTCTTCAATTTTTTCTGTAGTTTTCTGTAAATCCATGATATAAATATCATCTCTTGTAGAAAAAATATATTCTTTCATTTTTGGATTCCATCTCTTAGTTTGATGACCGAAATGAACTCCTGCTTCTAATAGATAGCTCATCGCTACTACTGCCATATTTTCACTCTCCTTTTGTTTACTCTTCCAAGCATCTCTTCTCTAGATATCACCTTCTGGCACTAGACATCTAAATCAACACTTGTGCTATTTTTTGAAAAGCCATACTTATAGTATCATAAAATTTAAACTATTTCAACAAAATTTATTCTTTTTTTCCTATATTTATTCACAAAAAAGCCAACATAATGTTGGCAGTCAAGATTTATTTATTTTTTAAAATAACGATACTCTTATTATTAAAATCTATTTTTGATATAATTTCTTTTAAATCCTTTAAATTAAGAGACTCAATAATTTCAATGATATCTGATTCAACATTTCCGTCAAAAATAACATTATCAATTATCATTTCATTTACCATTTCAATATTCTCATAACTAAAAATTTCATTACTAATTAATACTTTTTTCTTTCTTTCAAAATCTGTTTCATTAATATCAATATTCTTAAATCTATCATCAATTCTTTCAATTAATTCATTATACTTATCCGTAGAATTAATTAAAGAAATTATAAAATGAGTATCTATATTTAATATATTATAAAATAAACTACTTGTTATTATTCCATCCTTTTTGGCTGTTTCATCAAATGAAGAAGTATCTCCGAATAATAGATTAAAAATTATATACATGTATATACTTAATTTTCTTTTATCCATTTTAAATTTATTAATTGCTATTTTAATTGAATATGAAACTTTAGGAATGTTTGTATTACAATTAACCATCTCTTTTTGCTTAACAACTTTATCTGGTTCTTTATAAATTTTCAAATTAAATGGCCTAAATTTGTCAAATTTTTTACCATTTTGATTCTCTTTTATAGAATTTAATACATTATCTATATCAAAGTTACCAGTTACTACTAAAAACATATTAGCGGGATGATAAAATCTATTATAACATTTCATAAGCAAATCTCTTGTAATACTTTTAACTTCCTTCTCTGTACCAATAATACTTTCCTTAAATGAATTTGAAAAAATTGCATTTTTTCTTATTTTTTCATATAAAACATCGATTGGACGATCATCACACATATTAATTTCTTGAATAATAATTCCCTTTTCATCTTCTACATTTTCATCTGTTAAATAAATACTTTGAACAAAATCCAACAAATAACATATATTTTCTTCAATATTATCAGTACCAGAAAATAAATAAGATGTATTTTTAAAAGTAGTATATGCATTACATAAAGCGCCATTTTTACCATAAAAATCCTCAGGCTGTGGATCTTTTTCTTGTACAAAGACCTTGTGCTCCAAAAAATGAGCAATACCATTTGGAACTTTTATTAATTTACCGCTTTCATCTTCAAATTCATTATAGACAGAACCATACTTTGTTGTAAAAGTAACATAATTATTATGAATATTTTTATTGACATAAAAATAAACTTCCATACCATTATCAAGTACTTCTTTATAAATGGTTTCATCAACCCTATTAATTACTATTTTCTTCATTTGATGCCTCCAATACGAAATATGAATATATTGATATTTTTTTACTCAAATTTATAATATCTTTTACTGTAACTTTCATTATATTATTAATTCTTTCCTCACATGATAATGCATTTACTAATAGCATTGCATAATAATTATTAATTATTCCTATTGGACTATCTAAACTAGCCTTAATACCAGTAACAATAGTCTTTTTAGCACTATCAAATTTATTAATATCAAATTTTCCTTTACCAATATCTTTCAAAGACTTAATTATAATTTTTTTTACATCATCTTGATTATTACCATCTATTCCAGAATATATCATCATAATATTATCATATGGTTTAACAATAGAATTTACATAATATGCATATGAATTCTTACCTCTTACTGCATCAAATAAGATTGAATTAGCTGTTCCTCCGAGCATTTCTCCGTAAACAGGTAAAACATATTTTCTTTCATAATCAGTAATTCCCCTAATACCACAAAGAACAGATAATTGTGTTTGATTAACACTATCTATCTCCTTATTCTCAAAAATTTTACGATTACTTTCTAGTTCAGGTACAATAACATTAACTTCTTGTTTATGATAAGTGGTAGCCTTAAAATATTCTTTAAATATGTTCTTAATCTTTGCATCATCTACATCACCAACAACATAAACATCCTTAAGGTCATCTTTAATTATACTATTATAATAATTTTTAATCTCTTCTATCGTTATTTTATTAAGCTCTTCTAAGTTTCCATAACTGTTATAAGAATATGGCATATCAGAAGTATTTTCTAATAATTTAAATAAAGAATATTTTACTTTATTATCATTGAGAGATTTAATACTTTTTTCCACTTTTTTCTTACATTTATCTACATCATTATCTAATCTTGGATTAAATATCAAATCTAATAAAAATTTTATAGATTCTTCATTCATTCCGTCTTCTGTATACTTATCATTCAAAAATCTTGTCTTTAAATCAAGTATTGCATAATTACCTATTCTATAATTTGAAGATAATAATTTTAAATCATATAATCTTTCTGTTTCAACAATTAAACTTTTTTCAGTAGGATAATTATATGATGAATTAATTAATAATTCTTTAAGTAAATTTCTAATAGTAATTTCCTCTTTTTTTACTTTTCTCCTAAAAGAAACCGATACTGTAATAGTCTTAAATTTATCTGTTTTAATAATATGCAAATTATATGCATTCATATTGTAACTTGTATATTTCATAAGTATCTCCTCTCAATATATTATTATTGTCAATAATTAGAGTTTTAAACAACTTTCTAAAGCTAATTCAATCATATCATCTAATTTTTTTTCTCTTTCTGCACTACTAAGCTTTTCCGTTGAAAAAAACAAATCAGATACTGTTAATAAGCAAGATGCATTTTTTTGAAATTTTCTTGCATTACTAAACAAAGCAAAGCTTTCCATCTCTATACCAAGAACATCTTTATCCTTAACTCTATCTCTATAATTATATTCTAATTCATAAAATGCATCTGAGCAATAAATATTTCCTCTAATTAGCCTTTTGTTTAAAGACCTAGCTACACTTTCAATTATATTATTCAAATATTCACTACTAAAAAGCAATTTATCCTTATATCCACCCATAGAAAGTGCATAATTACTTTCACTATAAGAAGCTGATACCAAAATAAGATCATTTAACTTTAATCTTTCAGAATATCCTCCACAAGAACCTATTCTTATAATATAATCTACATTATACTCTTTAAATAGTTCATAAGAATATATTCCCATACTAGGATTGCCCATTCCAGAAGGAAAAATAGTAACTAATTTATCTTTATAATAACCAGTATAAGCAGTCATTCCTCTAACTGAATTTACAAGTCTACAATCTTTTAAATATTTTTTTGCTATATATTCACTCCTTTTAGGATCGCCAGGCATCAACACAACATTTGCAATTTCCTCTCTTTTACTTTCAATATGAACTGTCGCCATAAAAACATCCCTCCAATATTTATTTATTACATTTTATCAAAATATCAATACAATGTCTATAATTACAACTTATCATTATCATAAAAACTATAATAGTTATCATTCCCTATAATTATGTGATCAATAAAATTTATTCCATGAATAATACTTATTTCTCGTATTCTTTTGGTAATTAAAATATCCTCCTTACTAGGTGTACTATCACCAGAAGGATGATTATGAATACATATAATTCCACTAGCGGACAATAAATAAGCCTCTTTAAATATTTCTCTTGGATGAACAACGGAAGTATTTATAGTACCAATGAACAAACATTTTTTGTCAATATATTTACCTTTAATATCAACATATATTGTATAAAAATACTCTTGTTTCTTATCTTTAAATAACAAGAAAAAATGTTGATATATTTCCATAGAACTACCTAAATTAATTAAATCAATATTATCTATATCTAAATATACTCTTCTTCCAATTTCAATAGCAGCTTTTAATTCAATAGCCTTAACTCTACCAATACCAGAAATTTTCATTAATCTATTTATTCCAATATCTTTAATATTTTTAATATCTCCGGCCTCTTCCAAAAGTCTCAAAGCTACTTCTTTAACATTTCTATCCTTAGTACCAGTCTTAATAATAATAGATAACAATTCTACGTTTGATAGTATTTCACTACCATATCTATATAATCTTTCTCTTGGTTTCTCAGTATCCGGTAAATTCTTAAAATTAATTATATCACCTCTTCTTATATAAATTAAAATTATATATCTTCAATAATATAATTAAAAAAATAATAAAGTTTTACTTTTAAAACCATAAATTAATTTTAAATAGACAGAAATTTTACACAAAAAAAGAAACATAAAATTATGTCTCTGTTTTTTCTAAATAATCAAATACTATCCTGCACTAGCTATAACACCAGTAACTTTGTTTTCTCCACCACTAGTTGAAGCAGTAACAGTAGCAGCAAATGATTTACCAGAATCTGTTGTAGTTTGATCTGCATTAGTTTCATCAATATATGTTACTATAGTATAAGTCTTTTCTCCAGTTGTTGCTTCAAGGCTAACATTAAGAACATCTTCTGTTGATCCTTGAGTTGGAACTGTACCGCAAGCTTTAGCTACAGTATCAGTAGTAGCACCTTCATAAACACAATACTTTAAATTAGTAAATGTATTAACATTTGCAGTTAAAGTTACATAAACTGTTTGTGCTACATTAGCAGTATTTTTTATAGTGAATTCATAAGGACTACATAAATCATAAACAGCATTTTCATCAGCTTGGCTTACACCTTTACATTTTGCCTGAGCATCTTCACCGCTTTGAGCAAATGATTGTTTCATGAATTCTTCAGTTGTAGGTATTAATTGTTGTCTTGCATCAGGCTTCTCAGTCAAAGTAATAGTACCAGACAAACTAACAGAATTAGCAGCAACTGCATTTTCATTTCCTGATGCACTAGCAGCAAAGAATGCAAATGTAGCTCCAATTATAGCTACTACTAAAGTTGCTACACCTATAACTCCATAAAAAATTCCTCTACCATTATTATTTTCCACTTTTCTTTCCTCCTTTACTATAAACATGATAACAAAAATTTATTAAAATTGCAATATCTTTTACTAAATTTTTAAACTAAATTTTTTAATTAATATAATTTTCAGATACTATAGGTACTTCCGTCTTATCTGAATTAGTAAGACCCATAGTAGGGAAAATAATATCATTATTTTCTTCTGTAACTTGTTTCAATTTTGATAATACATTTGTAGGCTTAACAGTTCCAATATTTTTTATTTCTGGAAGTGAAGAATCTTTATCATCTTTATCAACATTTTTATCAGTAATTTCAAATTCATTATCATCTAAAAATGGATCTACTTCCTTAAATAAATCAATATCTTCATTATCTTTAGGCTCATCAATAAATATTTCTGCAGGAATAGAAATATCTTGATTTGATGGTATATTTACCTTTATTTCTCCATCTTCTATATCATCATCAGTAAAAATATCTTTTGTACTTAATTCAACCCCCACGCTATTAGTATTTTCAATAGCTGTGTCCAAAACATCTTGTTTCTTTTCTTCTTCCAATTTTTCATCTGCTTCTTTTAATTTATCTCTTTTAGCACTAAATTTTTTAGGTTCTAAAACAATAACAACTTTTTTCATAACAAGCTTAGCTATATCACTAGCAGCCTTAACATCAATTTTAACCGGTTCTTTTACTTTAACAACTAAATTAGCAGGCTTAGAAGCAGTATCTTTTTCAACATCATCATCTTTTAAAATAATATCGTCATTATTATCATCTATATTATCATTATCTTTATTAATTGAAAATTCATTTAATAAATCTACTATTTCTTGTCTATTATTACTTCCTTCTAATTCTTCTAATCTATCTTCATAATTTGAAATTTCTAATATTAACTTATCAATATTTTCAATATTAAATTTTTGAGATTTAATAATGTTCAAATGCTCTTTGCATATATTAGAAAAATATTCTAACATATCTCTATCTTTTATAGATAACTCTTTTCTATCAGTAGCTCTATCCTCAAGTAATTTTTCGATTTTCAATCTTTTATCATACAACTTATCATAATCCGTTATTTTATCTAATACCAATTTATAAATATTCAAAATATAGTTTTTTTCTAAACATGCATAGTAATCTTCTTTGGCATCTTGTACATATGATAAATATTCTTCTCTCTCAGCACCACTTATTCCTGAAACACTAAGTGCATCATAAGAAGAAATAAAAGTATTCATTACTTCTCTTTTATCAATAATAGAAGTATTAATTTTCTCTAATTCTAAATCAATATCCAAATAATTCAAATTTTTGTAATATTCGTCATTGATAATTACCTTATTAAATTCTTCAACTAATTCTTCTTCTAATTTATTATTTATTATCTCATTATTAGACTTATTTTCATATTTTTCTTCTAATTCACGTCTTTTTTCATCAAGTGTTCTTTTTATAGAATTAATTTCTTGAACGTTTGATAAATAATCAGATATGTTATCCAATCTTAATTTATAATCAGGCAAATCATCTTCTTCTAATACCCTATCAATACTATCTAAAAAATTACCTGTAACATTTAAATAATCATCAATAAATTTGTTTCTTTCATCAATTCTATCCTCTATACATTTTATTAAATCAATTAATCTCTCTTTTTCCTCTTCTAAAGTAGTAGTTGTATACATCTTACTAGCTAATTTTTCTTCATATAATTTTCTTCTATAGGCATCAATTTGAATTGCCGTATCCTCATACTCTTTTAACATATCACTTCTATTTTTAAAATTACCAAGCATAATACTCATACGTAATATTTTAAATTTTTTTTCTAAAATAGAATCTTTATCGACAAAAATTTGCTTTATCATACATACACCTCCAAATTACAATAATTTTTTAAAGTTTTCAACACTCTTTAGTATACTTTTTTCTTTCTTAGACTTTATTTCTTCATGCTTCATTTCTTCTTCTCTTTCTTTAATTTTATCAAGTGCTGAAGATGTAATCTGACTTCTTAAAACATTCTCAGCCGCATATGATATACTTTCACACATTTTTAATTCATAACAAATATAAAATGTCATTAAACTTCCTAATATTTGATCAACATTTGTCTCCATCACAAAATCTTCGCCCTCATAATACTCCCCTTTAAATTCGACAGGAAACAACTGAATTTTAACAAATTCAAAAGAAGTCAAAGAATAAAAATGATTATAATATACATTAATTTCACTATAATTTTGTGATATTATTGCTTCATCAATACATCTTTCAATCTCTACAAATCTCTTAAAGAAATCATCTTTATTAATTTTTAATAAAATTTTATCATCTCTATAATTTATTTTTTTCCCAATTATAATTTTATAACAATCAAGATCTTTCTTTATTTGTCTACTAATCGAAGAATTGAAATTACCACAAAAACCATAATCATTAGCTATATATATATTTAGCTTAGGTTTATTTTTATCTGGTATCAATATTTTTTTATCTAAGATTAAATTTTTATTATACATAATTCTTGATAAAATATCAGTAATTTCTTTACCAACATTTCTATATTTTTCAGCATCTTTTAAAGCTTTATCCATTTTAAGAAGTGCTTGGAAGTTCATAACTTTAACAACATTTTTAATTTTCATGAAATTCCTCCCTTATAATCTTTTATAATTTTTTTTCTTTAAAATCTCCTGATTAATCACAATATTATTTAAAAGTTTAAATGTAATATATGTAAAATATAAAAATATAAATATAATTACTAAACCTAATATTATTAGTAAAAAAATTGACGTATGTTTATCTATCAGATAATTATATATCATACTACTAACATAAATACACAAAGAATTAATTGCGCAAAATAACAAATCAACAGGAATTCTTTTATACATTTTAGATACAATATCTGAACCAATCATAAAGAAAACCATAATCAGTATATATATATAATTAAGTCCAGAAAAAGTAGCTGTTGCCCATATTAAAAATATATAATTAAGGGTAAGTAGACTAAATGATAAAATTGACCTATTATTCATTCCTAAAAATAAACCATAAAATTTAACTTTATTTGTTTTTACATTATAATTTTTTAAAGTTAACTTAAAAGTAATTGCTAATATTATCAAAAATATTAAAGCTACAAATAAGAAATTAACTACATTGCCTAATATATCAATACTTTTATTCATTTTAATTACCCTCTTTAATCATTAGATTAAATACATTATTACTATTCATATAGAAAGCTTTAATATTTTTATAATTAAGTTCTACTTCTTCGTTTTTAATATCTACGCTTCCATCAATTTCTCCAATTATTGGCAAATAATCTTGCATTATTAAAAGATTATAATCTTTACTAATTATCCTAATAACTTTTATATTATCGTATTCTATGAGACCTTTCGATAAATCAAATATTCTTACCTTTATTCCGTTACTATTCATGATACTTACCTATAAATAAAAATTTACTTTCATCTACACTATCATAAACACCATTAAGCAAATTTTCAACATCTAATAAAACATCTTCAATTTTAACAAATTGACCAGGAATATTTGTAAATGGTTCTGCTACAAACATTGGTTGAGAGAAATAATATCTAAGCTTTCTTGATCTATAGAATATTCTTTTATCTTCTTCACTAAGTTCTTCAATTCCTAAGATAGCAATAATTTCTTCTAGTTCTTTATATCTTGTTAAATATCTTAAAACCTCTTCAATCAATTTAAAATGTCTTTCGCCAATTTTTTCAACATCTACCAATTTAGAAGTAGATTTAAAAACGTCGATAGCAGGATATAATCCTAATTCTGCAACCTTTCTGTCAAGCACAATTTGTCCATCCATATAGGAAGTAATCGTCTGAACAGCCTCATCATTATAATCATCAGCAGGTATATAAATTGCTTGAAAAGAAGTTATTGATCCTTTTTCGGTAGAGCTAATTCTTTCCTCAACCTTACTAATTTCATTTGCCATATCAGGTGGATAACCATTTTCAATAAGCAACTGTTTTAATTCTGTAGCAATTTCTGATTTAGCTTGCATAAAACGATAAATATTATCAATAAATAGTAAAACATCCTGATTTTTTTCATCTCTTAAATATTCTGCCATCGTAAGTCCCGCATAAACTGATTTACTTCTTGAAACAGGATTATCACCCATTGCACCAAAAACCATTGCCATTTTATCAAGAAGATTAGAACTTTTCATATCTTCATATAATTCTTTTCCTTCACGACTTCTTTCGCCAGCTCCAACAAATATAGCATTTGCATTTATTGAAGAGTACACATTATGAATAAGTTCTTTAATCAAAACTGTTTTCCCAACACCGGCTCCACCTAAAAGACCCATTCTAAATCCCTTTTGAAGTGGTGCAAAAAAATCGATTACCTTAATTCCTGTCCACAATATTGATGATGTTACATCGACGTCTTTAAGATTTACTGTACTATTATTTATATTTCGCTTACGAACACTATCAATTTCTCTTCCATCTATTGGTACACCATATGAATCAAAGACTCTTCCTAATATTTTATCAGAATACTCAAATTCAATTCCCTTACTTAATTTAACTACAGGACTTCCTTTTTTTAATCCTCTTGTAGAATTTAAACTTATACAAGTAGCGCTGATATTATTAATGCTAACAACTTCAAAAGCATACCCATCCTCACCTTGAACTACTAAAATATTGCCTATCTCAACCGAATTATCACTAAGAATAACTTCAATACTAATATCAAAAATTGAAATAATTTTTCCAACTACCATAGTCTCTCCCCAATCTATTACTTATCCTTTTTTATCAAAAAGTCATAACTACTTATCATTTCATTTTTTGACCTAGGTGAGAATTTATACTGTTTTAAATTATCAAGAATTTTTCTACCTTCCTTAAGTCTTCTTTGCAAATCTTCACTCATTTCATCCATATTTGCTAATTCATAAATTTGTCTAACATCCAAATAAGAAAGAAGTTCTATCCTAACTTTACTGCCTACCTTTTTCATCATCTCGTCTTGTACATTTCCACCTAAACGAGAAACTGAAAGTCCGTAGTCAATAGCAGGTTTTTCACCCTTTGAAAAATTCTTAGTTGATAAAACAATTTGCCCATCACAGATTGATATAATATTAGTAGATATATAATCAGTAATATCTCCACCTTTAGTCTCAACTACTGGCAAAATAGTAATTGAACCGCCATTTTTGTGTTGACATCCTTTTTCCAATAATCTACTATGCGTATAAAATATATCAGATGGATAAGCATCTCTACCTGGCGTTTTCTTACTAGCCAAGCTTATTTGCCTATATATATCAGCATGCTTCTTTAAATCATCTAAACACACTAAAACATCATATGTTTGTAACATAAAAGACTCTGCAATAGAAAGTGCCACATAAGGAGTCAAATAAGTTCTTGTTGGAAGTTCATCGTGAAAAGAAGCTATAATTATTGTATAACTAGCTGCCCCTCTTTTAGTAAGCTCATAATATATATCTTTAACTTCTTTTTTAGTCTTACCAATAGCAACATATATACATAAAACATTTTTATCTTTTTGATTAACAATAGTATCTAAACAAATTTGTGTCTTTCCTGTTTTTTTATCACCAATAATTAACTGTCTTTGTCCTTTACCAATTGGATATATAAGATCAATTCCCGTTATCCCTGTCAAAATTTCTCTTTTAACTAATCCCCTATCCATCAAAGGAACATTTTTATTTTCGACATTTATTTCAATTAAATTATCAAATTTCTTAGCAGCAAGAAGATCATTTCCAAAAATATCAATAACTTTACCTATAGAATCTAAACTAAATAAACATTTAAATTCCTTTTTTAAAGCATAGACCATGTCACCTGGCTTAATCTCTTCATTAATTTTTACCAAGGCAACAATTACCCTATCAGGATATATTCCGAATACATACCCAGAAGCCTTTTCAGCGATATTTATTTCCTCATAAAAAGCGACATCATTAAGACCAATAACTTCAATATTATAATCATTAACTTTAATAACTTTACCTGTATTATATACATTATCATTATTCTTAATACTGTCTATCGTATCATTTAAATTGCTAGTTAAAATGTCATCCATATTATACATTCCTTTCACTTAAACTAAAATCATATACCTTATTTCTATATATAATTTTAATACCCCTGTATATTTTATCATTGAATACTGTATTAATGTATTCACTTAGATGATCATAATTTTCACTCTTATTTCCAACCAATATTGTAATTTTTGGATTATTTAAATCTACTAATTGATCTAAGTACCCTATAAAATTATCAACGCTCTTTTCACTTACTACAAGGCAAAAAGCTTCATATACCTTATATTCTTTACTATTAAGCATTTTTTTAATTTTTTCGTCTTGTTCCAAAGACGTCATACTCTTAAGCTCATATATAACATCACTAGTAAACTTACCCCTCAAATTAAGACAAAATTCATAATTTTTATTTTCATCACATAAAGATAAAAAGTCTTTAATCAATTCTTCATAATTAACTACAAAATTATCATCAATAAATTTATTAACCTCTAATAAACTTTTATCCTGATATTTAGCACTATTAAGTAGTTCAATTATATTCGTATCAAAAGCAATTTTTTTATCCTCTTTATTACTATTATCTTCTTTTATTCCCTTTTCTTTATTCTTAATTAATTCATCAATTTCTAATAGTTTATTTTCCTTCTCAGTAATTAAATCATCATAACCTTGAAGTTTATTTATAAAATAAGACTTAGTTTGAGAATTAACAATTCCAACCGTCTTCTTTAATATCATAAACATTAAAAACACAAGAAAAGTAATAATCAAACTAACAATAATAAATAACGTTACCATTTTAATAAGTTACTAATGGATTAAAGAATAATAATAAGAAACAAAATGCAAATAAGAATAATAAAAATACTGCGGCAATAATTAAAATAGTCATTACTGCATGAACTACATCATTTTTAGTTTCTGGATTTCTTCCAATAGCCTCTGCCACTCTTCCTCCTAATATTCCAACACCAATTCCTATGCCTAAAAAGCATAGACCAATCATTATTCCAATTGCTAAAGCGGTATTTGATAAAATAACTTCCATAAATTCACTCCTATCTCTTACTTTCCTATTCTCATATAATTATATCATCTATATTTTTAATTTGTCAATTGCTTTTATATAATACACTTAAATTATAAGGTTTACTAAGCAATACTTTATCATTAAATGACATAAAATATCTTTCTGTTAAATTTACATTTATATATTCTGAAGTAACACTGACATTTTTTCCCTCTACCTCTATTACTTCACTAAAATCGTTTGCATAATCATAATATACTAAAGTATTATTGCCAACCACTGATACATAAGAACCACCGCTAAGCTCTTTATATAAAACATCATTAATTAACAAGTTGGCATCATATGGAAAGAAAAATAAATCTTCTCCATCATACATAAAGAAATATTCATAAAATGAAGAATCAGTACCATTTTTAATACTATGAATACTATCGTCATTAATATAACTTGCATACTTATAAATACGATATTGGCTTCCTTCTCTTAAAGGAAAAGCTACAATCATTTCCTGTGGAAATATTACTTCTAATCTATCTTTATAATATATTGGCGTCGAATCATAATCTATTTTTTTATCTTTTGCTTTAATATCGACAATTTTCTCTTTCATGTCATATGTAATTACTGCCGTGTATTCTGTTTTAATACCTCCAAAATACTGATAAACTAAAGTGTCTCGTTTATCTCTATAATTATCATATTGATATTCCCTATATAGAAAATAAAGGGTAATAAGTAACCCAAATACAACAATTATTGGTATAAATATTTTATATTTTTCCTGAAAAATTTTTTTAATCTTATTACCCATAATTACCTCCCAAACTTAAACGAATAACTACTATTAATATCTATTGTTCCAAAACTTCCCAAAACATTAACAACTGATAATTTTAATTGTGTATTTTTATCAATATTATAACCAGATATATCGAAGGTTCCCATAATATACTTCAAATTTTCTGAAACTATTAAATTATCATCGATAGATGCACTTTTTTTAACAGTAGAACCATCTGTAGGATCCACTTCATAATAATCAAATGATAAATTGACTTTTATATTATCAACTTTATAGCCACTTTCCAAATATACTTTATAAGTAATTGTGTTATTGACACTGCTAACTTTATACACCTCTATAGAATATTCTGGTTTTTTAGTTGTTACATTCATTTTGTCGAATGTATTTCTAATTATTTCTCCAGAATCATCTGCAGTAGTATAAACAAAACTTAATTCATACATCGTATCTGGAGCAAGATTATCAAAAACAACATGTGTATCATTTTTGGATAAATATATAACTTCTAATTTACCATCTTTTAGAATTTCAACATATACTGACTTGTATTCATTATAAGGATCATATACTACATAGTCGACATCTATTTGTGACAACCCAGAAGTAACTCTTACTACTGAAGTCATTTTTGTCTTATCTTTAATATCTTCTATATCACTATTATCATTTCCACTACCGCCATTATTAACAACACCACTTCCACTACCACCATTACTACCTACCTGATTATTACCACTACTATTACCAGCGCCATTATCAGTACCATCATCATCATCTTCTTCTTCAGGAACATATTGGTTTGTAGTACCTATAATTTTCTTTAAATCAATATCATAATTACCAAAATTAATAATTTCATTATTAATATCGAAACGATATTTTGCTGTAACTAAAATAGTTGGCGTAATTGTCTTTAAATTAACTTTATTGTTAGATAGTTTCGCATTTCCTAGTTTATCAAGTTCTACTAACAAATAGTTACTCGCCTGGACATTATTATCACTACTCTTAATCTCTCTATCAACTACTAAATATTCCCTATCGGCGAGTTTATAAAATTTTGTATTAGTAGTATTAGGTAAAATTGTTTCATCAACATTTTTAACAATTTTTCCGTCTTCTTGAATTTCATAAAAGTCGCCATATAATTTCAATGAACCTGTAATTTCATTATAGACAATAACTTTTTTCCCTAAAGAAATTTCCTTATCTTGATAAACTAAATAATAATTATCGTTCCATCTTATTTTTAACTTTGCATCATCATCAACTTGTATATAATTTTTATCAGTATCTTGAATAATAGCTCCAGATTCAATTAAATATTCTACTTTTAATGCTTTTGTATACTTGTAAATAAACAAGGAGAAAACAAAAACAACTAAAACCATTAAAATCAAAATAACTAAAAAACTTCTTTTATTCCTTATATCATATTTTCTCCTCATTTTTCCTCCTAATTGTTATTTTCCATATCTTTAACATAAGCAACACTTGCTGTAAATGATGGATTATATGCTGCTGTTAAATTAACTAATTTTTCTGGATCATTAGGATCTTTAACATCAAAACTAAGTGTTATTAAATAATACATTCCTTCAGTATTTTTAATACCATCATTTCTCGTTATTACATACATCCCATATCCTGATTCATCATTAAATTCAAATTTATTTTTATCACCAATCGTATCAGTACCACTTACAATAAGACCACCATTAAATTCATCATCTAAACTGATAGAATAATTAACATTGACTACATTATCAAAGTTAGTACCACTTCTAAATAACACAATATAACTATTATCTGTAATAACATAAGAAATATCATGTCCAAATGTTACCCCATAGCTATCAGTAGTATAAATAGAATGACTTCTGCTAACTTCATAAGTTCTATCTTCTTTTGGTATATCTTGACTATAATTATTAACATAAGCATCACTATATACCATAATAGAATATTTTGTATCGGCATCTAAATCAGTAATTCTAATTTTTTTATTAACTACCAAAGCATCAAATTCATAATTTTCATATTCCTCAATATCAACATATGTCCCGTCGCTACTAACTTCCTGCAAAGTACCAACAATATCACCGGATGAATTAACTAATTTTACAAAATATTTACCATTTACTATAGTTCTATCTAAATCATTAACATTAATTGTAAAATCAATAAAATATTTTCCATCTTCGTATCCCGCTTTTCTAGTCACTACAAATGATGGTTCTCTTAATGCCGTTAACTTAAATATTCTATCTTTACTAGGTATTAAATTAACATACTGTCTTCCCTCTACATAATCACCATTAACATCTTTTTCATACAAAGATGCTACTGCATATATAAAAATGTAATAATTTTTATTATATTCTAAATCATACTTTGTAATATCTTCTTGACTAACAATTGTACTACTAACATCTCCATCAAGAATTTCTTTTTTGAATATATATCCAGAATCTTTTGTACATGTATTATCTTCACATATCATGTACATAACATCAAAATTGTAAGGATAATTATTTTGATATCTTGTTAAATTAATCTTAGTATTAAGTATTCTATTTCCATATATCGTATCGTCTACTTGATAAGTAACTTCTCTATTCGTATATAAACTTTCCCCATTTTTTGTTCCAAAAGAATAAGTTTTTGTTTCATAGCTATCTCTTACACTCTCATCAAATAATTGTGTAAATTCATATTTACCATTTTTATATAAATAAGCATAAACATTAAAGTAATATTTTTCACTACTTGTTACTGAAGCTACACCATCAATAACCGCTTCATATGTTTTATTAGGATTATCAACATCTACTTTAATTTTTACTCTAGGTCTAACAATAGAACTAACATCATGATTAAGAGCATCATTTTCATTTTTCCAAACATCAATATATAAATAATATTCTCCGTCTTCATTTTTTATATCATTTAAATCAAGGCCAGATATTGAAAGAGCCATTACAGAGCCATTAATCAAACTTGTCCTTTGACTAACACTAACTTTAGGGGTAATACTACTAAATGAAAATGTATTATTATCGCACTTCATAGTATCTACAGAAATCATTTTTGGATTAAGAATACCATAACTAGAATTATATCCTAAACTAGATAACCCTATATTATTAATGTTATTATAATTATTATTATTCATCATACTTTTATAGAATAAAGACGTTCTTTCAGCATTATTAAATGAATAAGTATAATAACCTTTAGTAACATTTAATTCTTCACTCCACAAAGATATCTTTCCATTTTTATCAAACGAAATATACTTACCATATTCTGATGTGTTATTATTTTGCATTATCATATATTGGTAGTCCTTACCATCACCAACTGTATAATCATAACCAGTAAGTCCATTATCATATAAAGCCTCAATCGTAACTGAAATTATATTTGTCTTGTCAACACTAGATTGCATACCTGCATTTTTTAAATCGATATAATCAACAGAAAAGCATCTAGCCTCATTATCAGAAGCAGCACATTTAGATAATTGCCATAATTCTTTATTTAATTCATTACCTAAAGAATCTTTAAATTTAACTCTATAACTAACAACTCGATTTAATATTTCTTCACTAGCTAATAATTTAATTGTCACTTTATTGTCAGTAAGTGGATTATTAATAATTTCATACTCAAAATTATATATTTCATCATTTGCATCATAAAAACCATCAAATAATACTACACCTTCATCCTTACCATCTAAATAATTAACCACATCATCATCTATTACACCAGTATTTTTAATATTCTTCTTATAGTATAGTTGATAAGTATCGTTATTATTAAGTCCTGACACTATAATATCACCACTATATTCTTTATTGCCAGTAGAACTAATAGATAATTTTTGTTCAATCCCACCATTAACTTTATAATAAAAGCCATAATCAACATCGCTGCTTTCTCTATATAAAGCATTATCAGGATCAGTAATTACATATCTATATGTAATACTATTAGCATCTGATTTAGCAATATACATTCCTACTTTAGGAGTTTCCTTAGTTGTATAATCAGTCTTTTTATATACTCCATAATCAGATGGTGAATCTGCATTATTACTTGAAGGATATAAACTACTTCCAGAATCAGAACTAACTTCAATTTCATAACCTACATAATAACTATTGCCTCTTACCATCGTCAAACTAGTAGTTCCATATTCAATTCCATAATCCATATACACTTCAGTAAGGTAATTTCCTATTTCTAAATCGCTTATTGACTCACTTATCTTATCTACTAAAACTAATTCATCAGAATCGTTCTTTATATAAAATTTTACTTTATTAAAGTTCTTATCATACACATATATATTTATCTTCTGTGGCATTAACCCATTAGCAACTAAACCTCGACGATCATATACAGCATTAACCGTATAACCAACAACTGTTCCCGAATCATTAAGTTCATCAAAAAGATTTGCAGAAAGTCCATTAGTTATTTCATTTACAATAATAATAGGCTCTTCAACATTATCAAGAAGTAAAGACTCAAGAATATTATAAACCATTACATTATTCTCAATTTTTACCTCATTCGTTTCTTCTAAATCATAATAAGCTCTTATCATGATTGTATATTCTGGGCTTAACTTTCCATCTTCACCTAAACTCTTTAAGGTATCAATATCTAACCCAAAAGTTCCATCAGTAGTAATTGTATAATAATTATCATAAAACATTTCTTTTAAATTAACTGTCTCACTACTTGTAAATACAACAGGCGCTATTAATGGATCCTGAGATTTAACATCATCTAAATGATTTCCCTCATATAAACTAATTACTACTTTTTTAATTGCTGCCACTGACTCTTCTGGTGATAAACTACCGATATTATTTTTTGATGCCTCCAATTTCACTCTTTGATTAACTACATGATTTGCACTACTTAAAAGTTTATCTTCAGCCGGATAAATAGCCATAAAACTAGACAATGTTTTTGTAGAAATATTTCTCTTTGAATCATCTGTATGCATAATTTCTACTCTTTGTTGATCCGCATCATCATTTAAAATAGCACTTACTTCAATCGTATATTGTGTTCCTTCTTGAAGACCATCAACAAATAAGTCATATTTAATCTCATCATTTACAATTTCAAAATCAGCCACAAAAGATTTAACAATAACCTCTCCATTTACAGAATTTTTCTTAATAGTAATTACTGTACTACTATTTTCACTAGCACAACCTTCTCTATTTGGCATACTAACCAAACAACTATTATCTGTTAAATAAATTGTCGCTCCTATAGTATTATAGCTTATTAATTCTTCTCTAGGAACAACCGTAACATAAGGGTCACTACCCATTACAAAATTAATTCTATCACTTGTTGTATATTCAACATACTTTTCATTATCATAGTATTCAATAACAACTTTATAAAAATAATTTGTATCATTTTTTAATTCATTTTCTCCATTACCTACTTTAATTTCTATTGGAGATGCATTCGTCTTAGTAATAGGATTTATTACTAACTTATCTGGATTATCATTTTCATAAACCAAATAAGTATAACTTGTAATTGCATTATCTGGATCTATTATATTTCCAAGAGATAATTTAAAACTTCCAGAAGCTAAATCTTTATTCGCTTCCATATCACTAAAACTAGGTGTTTTCTTTAAAGTCATTGAAGTAAGCGTTATATTGTAAACATCTTTAAAATTAGAAGATTCTACAGAAAATTCATCTAAAACAGCTGTATAAATTGTATTACTATCTAATCCATCAAATACAATCTCACCATTTTTATCTATATCACTAAGCCATACTACCTTCTCTATATATTTAATTTCACCAGTTGCTCCATCTACATAACTAGTCTTAACCACTTCGTTTTGATGAGTTTCTTCATTAAATTTATACAAAGACAATTTTGCATTAGTTATATCTGTTTCTTCATCAACATTAATTTTATATCCTATCTCACTATCAGTAGCATACGTTCTTTCTAAACTTATACCAAAATCATTTGTCTCAAATATCTTCTGAAAATATTTTCCATCATCTTTCTCATTAATCACCGTAAACAAATATCTCGTTTTAGGAGATAACAAATTAACGTTTATTTCTACATCTTGTAATACTTGAGCTGTCATGTCTACTGTTCTTCCTGTGTCCATATTAGTAACTTTTAACATAAATCTATCATCTTGTGTATTATTCATAATATCAAAAATTACTGAAACACTAGTACTACTAACAGTAGCTTTTTTTAAAGAAATAATAATGTCTTCAACATCATCTGGATTAATGCCCTCTCCAGAACCAGTTCCACTACCGTCACCATCTTCTAAATCACCATTGCCATTTTGATCATCGCCTGGTGTCTGTACATTACCACCTGTTTCATCATCATTAGGCTTATTATCATCATCTTTATCATCAATAGGAATTATTTCGACATTCTCATTACCATCGATAGTTATCTCTGTAATAGACATCACATCCTCATCATTTAAACTAATCTTCTTATCCCCTAAATCGATAATCAAATTATTAACATAAAATAATGTTTCATCTGCTGCAACTTGATATTTAACATCCTTATTTTCTATATTGACAATTCCATCTTCAACATATACTATTTCAAAATAATCTCCCTCAATTAAAGATTCATTACCAGGAATTTTAGCTTTAACATTACCAACAATAATATATTTATTATCACTAATTCTTCCCATAAAGTTATTAAGTTTAATATCGTTTTTACTACTTTCTATAACATAACTATCGCCATCTTTATCGATAATTGACTTATTAGTAATATTATAAAAAATAACTGTTCCACTACCCGTCACTGAATCAAGATCAAGTATAGCCCCGTTTTTCAGAAATGATAAAGATCCATCCATATAATGAATAAAACTATCCTTAAGAACTGATACTTCATTATTATCAACATCAGTAAACTCAATCATAGAAGATAAATTAGTCTTATAACTTGTACTTCCTTCAAAAAAATATTTTTCAACTTTCTCACTAAGAGGATTAAGTACATATCCGCTTTTAACAAAAGCATCATCACTATCATCAAATAAATATAATGCTCCAAATACTAATAAAATTAAAATAATTAGACTTAAAGATAAAATAAATAAAAACTTTCCATTAAACATTTTTTTCATCATACACACCTCTTATATCTTACTACACTATACTATGAAAATTATATCATTTACGAAATATTATGTCAATGAAAAAAGAGACATTTAAAGTCCCTTATTAATTATATAATCCAAGATATACTAAGAAAGCAAAATAAAGTATAAATAGCATAATATTACTAAAATTATATTTTTTATTCTCAATAGTGCCAAGCATATTAGCCGTAAGCATTCCTGCAAATAATCCACCAACATGTCCCCACATATCTATTCCAGGAATAAAAAATCCAATAATTAAATTATAAATAACAATTGGTACTATTTGACTTTTAATAATTGCTCCAACATATCCACGATAAGTATACCCAAAATATATAAGTGCACCAAATAAACCAAATATAGCTCCACTTGCTCCAACCGATATTACATTTTGATTAAGCCCTATTGATAATAAACCACCGCATATACCACTAAATAGATATATAATGATATATTTCCATTTACCAAAAAAGTCTTCAACCTTGGTTCCAACTATATATAAAGAATACATATTAAGAAATATATGAATAAATCCCGCATGTAAAAACATGTAAGTAATTAATCTAAAAATTTCACCACTTCGAACAAGTAAAGAAGAATTAGCTCCAAAATAAAGTAAACTATTAAGATCAAAGCCCATTCCTGATACAAAAAACATAATAACACAAATAGTGATAATTATTTCAGTTATTATTGGTTTTTTTGAAGAAAAAATCTTTTCCATTTTCTTATTCTTCCTTTCATTAGTACTGTTAATATCATCTGTTATCTTAAACAAAAGCTCCATTCCCTTTTCATCATGATTAGTTTTTTCAACAATATCTGGAAATATTTTTAAAATTGTTGGATTCTTTTTAACATCAGCAATACTTTTAATAAAAACAGATAAATTATTTGTATTACTCTCTTCTAAAGTAGAAACATTATCCCCAAGATTAGTATATATACTAAGCATATTCATTTTAAAAGATAAAGTCTTCATCTTAAGTTTTTTAGCTATTTGATTAGATCTAAATCTATTGAACTTAAGTTGCTCATTATTATGAATATATCTAGAAACAATTCTGACTAATTTATATTCACTATTCATATTCTCTAACCATACTTCATCATTAATTCCATGAACAATTACCGGATTATAATTTTTCTCTGTTATAAAGTAATGAATTAAATTCATCATCATTACTTCTTTATTATCTATTACAATTTGTTTCAAAACCATCACCTCTAATTATCTTTATACATTTCTTCAATCTCTTTAAATATATCTGGAACATCTACCCTAAAATCCATTTTTTCTTTTGTAACTGGATGTACAAAGCCAATCTCTTTAGCATGAAGCATCTGTCCAAAAGCTCTATATCTATCAAAATCTTCCTTATTATTAGTATGACCCTTTATAAAAGACTCATCACTTTTACAATAACCATACACTAAATCATTTATCACAGGATGCTTAATATATGCCATATGAACTCTAATTTGATGTGTTCTCCCTGTCTCCAATTTACACTCAATTAAAGTAGCATTAGAATATCTTTTAAGAACTCTAAAATGGGTTATTGCATTCTTAGAATTATCTCCAGTTACGCACATCTTCTTTCTATCCTTACTATCTCTTCCAATTGGGGCGTCAATAGTAGCACTATCTTCTTTAATAACTCCAGATACTAAAGCTACATATTTTCTGATAACACTTTTTTCACTAATTTGCTTAGCTAAATCATTATGAACCATATCATTTTTAGCTACCAATAAAAGTCCTGATGTATCAGCATCTATTCTATGAACAATTCCTGGTCTAATACTACCATTTATTGAAGATAGATTATTATTACAGTGATATATCAACGCATTAACCAAAGTTTTACTATGATTTCCATTTCCTGGATGAACAACCATTCCAGATGGCTTATTGACAACAAGTAAATAATCATCTTCATACAAAATATCTAATGGTATACATTCTCCTTCAACCTTATAATCTTCTTCACTAAACACATCACTAATCGTAATCACATCATCTTGTTTAACTAAATAACTTGCCTTTACTTCCTTACCATTTACAAATATTTTCTTATTATCAATTAATTTTTTTATTTTACTTCTACTCATATTGCACTTATCAATTAAATACTTATCTATTCTAATACCGTCATCTATTACCTTTAATTCAGTCATTTTTTTACCCACCATGTCCCAATAAGTAACAACACTACTCCTGAAACTATAAAAGTATCAGCTAAATTAAATATAGGATAATTCCAATCAAAAATATTTAAATCAATAAAATCAATAACATATCCGCAAAAAATTCTATTAAAGAAATTTCCTAAAGCTCCCCCCAAAATTAACGAATAAGATAATTTCTCAAAAAATTTTAAAGAATTACTTTTATATATATAATAAATAAGCGCAATTATAATTAAAAGTGATACAAATATTATAAAAAAAGTATTTGAAGCAAAAATACTCCAAGCAGCTCCTGTATTTTTCACATATGTCAATTTAAATAAATTATCTATAACTACTATACTTTGATTAAAAATCATAAATTCACTAACTAAATACTTACTAACTATATCTAATAACAAAAACAATAAAGTAAAACCAATTATCAATTTAAACACCCCTCTGGTAAATTACTAATTACACCACTTGACTTAAGACAATCAAAATCATCTTTTTCTATTTTATAGTAATATACGTAATCTTCATCACGATATACTGACACTTTTGCAGACACATCACATGTTACATCCTCATTATTAGGATTTACCAAATCACTAACCGTCATTGGCTTATATGTAGAATTTATAACATCATCAAATGTAATATCATTTGCCTTATAAATTTTTACCCCTAATTTATGAGTCTTATCAATAGAACAAACTTCTTCATTGTATGATAATTTCTTAGCATCACTATCTAAATATATCTTCATGGCATCTTTAATACTATCTATAAAAACATCCTCTGTTTTACCTTTAGCATTTTCTAAATTAAATATTCCACTGGCTAACACAATACCCATAACTATTGCTAAAATAACCAAGGTTGCCAACAACTCAACTAATGTAAAACCTTTTTTATTCATTTCATCACCTGTCAATAAAATTATACCATTTTTTATTATAATTATCAAATATTTTATTAAAACCGGATATATTATAGCCCTCACTAGACAAATTATCTATTTTAAGATAAAATAACTATTAAAGAAGGGATAATTATATGAATATAAGTAATGATTGGAAAGACTATGAATGCCTAGCCACTGGAGACAAAGAAAAATTAGAAAGATGGGGTAATATAATTTTAAATCGACCAGATCCCCAAATAATATGGGATAAACAAAATTTAAGTCTTTGGAACAAATGTGATGCTCATTATCACCGTTCAAATCAAGGCGGTGGATACTGGGAATTTAACAAAAAATTACCCGAATATTGGACAATAAATTATAAAAATTTAACTTTCAAAGTATCTCCTACCAATTTTAAACATACTGGTATCTTTCCAGAGCAAGCAACAAATTGGAATTATATTATCGATAAACTATCTAGCTCAAATAATCAAGAATTACGAGTACTAAATTTATTTGCATATACTGGATGTGCTACCATGGCAGCGGCTAGTACTAAAGCAGCAGAAATTGTTCATGTTGATTCATCTAAAGGTATGATTGAATGGGCTAAAGAAAATATGAAATTATGTCACTTAGAACAAAAAAAGATTAGATTCATTCAAGATGATGTTATTAAATTCTTAGACCGTGAAATAAGAAGAGGCAGAACATATCATGCTATTATAATGGATCCCCCTAGTTATGGAAGAGGTCCAAACAAAGAAATTTGGCGTTTTGAAGACAATATTCAAGAATTATTAGCAAAAGTCAAAAAAATCCTAGATCCTAAATTTGAATTTTTATTAATTAGTGTCTACACTACAGGAACTTCCCCAACATCATTAAAAAATATATTGACGCTTACATTTCCAAACTATAATATTGAAACCGGAGAAATCGGCTTACCAGTAAGTGAAAATAACCTAACTCTACCTTGTGGAATTTATGGAAAAGTATCAAGACATTAATATTCTTTATGAAGATAATCACTTACTCGTAGTAATCAAGCCAAAAAATATTCCCGTTTGTCTAGATAATTCAAATGATTTAGATCTTTTAACTATATTAAAAAAATATTTAAAGGAAAAATATCATAAAAAAGGAAATGTATATTTAGGACTAGTACATCGTTTAGATAGACCAGTCTCAGGAATTATGGTTTTTGCAAAAACTAGCAAAGCTGCTCAAAGACTATCCAATCAAATTAACAACAAACAATTTAATAAAATCTACCATGCTGTTGTTCAAAACAAATTAGCCAAAAAAGCAACTCTTAAAGACTATCTAATTAAAGATGATAAAACAAATACATCTTATGTAACTACCAAAGAAAAAGGAAAACTCTCTACTCTTACATATGAAGTTATATCAACTGTAAATAATTTAAATCTTGTTAAAATAAACTTACACACTGGTCGCTCACATCAAATAAGAGTCCAATTTTCTTCTAGAAATAATCCTTTATATGGTGATCATCGTTATAATAAAAAAATAAAAAAAGATGATAAAACAGATATCGCCCTAATTGCTAGTGGACTTTCTTTCTATCATCCAATAACTAAAGAATTATTAGACTTTAATATTGAATTACCAAAAAAATATCCTTGGAACATCTTCTAAAGATATTTTTTTATTTTATTTTTAGTTCAACAATTGTACATCCATCATTAAAATTATCAACTTTATAACTAACAACCATTTTATTTATCTTCAAAGCTTCATGAACCGCATTTTTAACTATTCCTAATCCCTTTCCATGAACAATTACAATATTTTTATTTCCTAACATTACATTTTCCAAAACAAAATCATTAGTCATTACCCTTGCACTTTCTCTATCATAACCATGCAAATCTATTTTAGGATAACTATTTATATATAAATCATTCATCTTATCACCAATATCATTATATCTCATTTTTAATACATTATAAAGATAAAGTTATAACACACTCAGTTCCTTTATTTTTAACCGAATTATAATTAATTGTTCCTCCATGAGCAACAACGATCTCATTAGATAAGGCAACCCCCAGCCCTGTACCATTTTTTTTAGTAGTCCAAAACATCTCTTTAATATTTTTTAACTCTTCATCTTCCATACCTACACCATTATCACAAATCGTTACAATAACTTGCTTATCATTAACCAACATATCCAAATCAATTACTCCATCATCATTAATTGCCTCTACACTATTCTTAATAATATTTATAAAAACTTGTTTTAAACGTTCATAATCTCCCCAAACATATAATTCCTCATATTTATTATTATAATTAAATTTAATATTTCTATCAGCCAATAATACTTTAAAAGAATCATATAACTCATCTAATAAAACAACCATATCAAAAATTTCTTTATTAACTTTTATCTTGCTATATTCCATAAAATCATTCATTATATTTAAGCTTCTATCAATTTCTGTTTTAACAATATTAACATATCTTCTTGCTTTATCAGTATCATCCAAATCAATCATATCTAAATATCCCTTACAAACAGCCAATGGATTCTTAATTTCATGAGTTAATTTAAACAAAGAATTTTTTAATTTATTTTCTTCTTTTATCTTAATCATATCAGAATATAAATTAGTTATACTATCAGCTAATTTAAATAAATAAACGCAAAAAAAAGTTATTGAATATATAATCACTGTATACAAAAATAATTGATAAATTTTTTCAATTCCTACTTCATAATTCATAAAATATTCAAAAGAAATAAAAAAGCCTTGAATAACAGCACTTATTTTTAAAAACAAATAATCAAAATCATTTCTCTTTAATAAAAACAAATAAGTTAATAAATAACAAAAATGTTTACAAATGATTATATAAATATTTAAATCATATTTTAAATAACAAAAAATAATAGTAATAATTGATAATATTATTCCAAGCATCGTTTCTTTTTTTATATAACATATAAGTATTGGAATATTGCAAAAAAGTAATAATCCCTTATAATCAAAATCATTTTTTAAACTTAAATACAAAGAAGTAAACATTGTTATAATAAATGCAACTTTTTTTACTTTTTTATTAGATAAAACATTATAGCAACTAAAAACTAAATACATAAGAATTGGTACAATTACCAAAGTTATACTGATTAACATCTCCATATTATCACCAACTATATTATAAACACAACATCATGTCATATTTTGTCGAATTATGTCAAATTCAATTTATTTTGTCGAAAAAAGTAGTTGCCATCAAACAACTACTTAAGTTCATTTATAAATTTTCTTAACTGCTTAGCTTCACTCCCAAAAATAATCTTTAACTGATCATCTATCTCAACAACACCTTTAGCACCAAGCTTAATAATGCCTTCCTTGTTAGCCTTATTTATATCCTTAAGAGTAACCCTAAACCTAGACATTTCAAATTCTGTCTCTACAATATTATCTTTCCCACCTAAATATTCAACTAATTTATTAAATTCAAGTTTTAGATCTCTCTTATTACTTTTCTTAATTGCAAAAAATATAATAAGTAAAATACTAATAATTATAATATATTGATATATTTGCATTTTACACACCTCTACTAAATTATACTATAAAATAAAAATTATAACAATATTAATTGTCTAATTTTATCTAATTTGATATAATTAAAAAAGTAAGAGGTGGAAGATGAAAAAATTAAATATACAAAAAGTTTTCTGGTTCATAAGCTTCCTATTCATTTTATCATGTTGTATTTTTTATGGTACCAGATTTCTTAAACTATACTTAGAAAATAAGAAAGTAGAAATTAAAGAAGAAAATTCTCTAATAAAAGTAATAAGAGAAAATAATGCTGAAAATAAAAACTTTCAAATAGTTAATGGCCAAAATTATTTTACCAATAACGATACAAACAACTATTTAGAATATTCAAACATCATGTGGCGAATTATTAAAGTAAATAGTGATAATTCAATTACTGCAATTGCTGATAATTCACTAACGTCACTAGCTTTTGGTAAAAATTTAAACTATGAAGATTCACAAATTAATAAATGGCTAAATAATTTTGATGAAGAATATACTGGAATTTTAGAAAATTCTCTAAACGAAGTTGAAACATATCTTCAAAAAACATCTACTTGTATAGATACATATAATGAAATAACTAATACTCCATGTAGTAATACTACTGAAAAATATTATCTAAGTCTACTCTCAATAGCAGACTACTTAAATATTGGAAGCAAAGACAGTTATCTAAATAATGATGAATTTTATTATTTAAGCAGTACAAATGATGAAAACAAAATTTGGTACATTAATGATGATGGTGAAGTATCATCTAATAGTGGAACTGATATATTAGGAATAAAACCAGTTATAACAATCAAAGCTAACATTGACTATGTAAGTGGTGATGGAACAAAAGATAATCCATATAAAATAGAAAAAGAAAATAATTTATTTGGAGCATATGTTAAACTTGATGATGATATTTGGAGAATATATCAAGTAAATGAAACAGAAGTAAGATTAATGTTGAATAATTACCTTCAAGTATCTGGAAATAATCTAACATACAACTATTCTAAAAAAACATCATATTATGATGATTATAGTTATGGTTCTATTGCTTATTATTTGAATCACACATTCTTAAACTCTTTATCATATAAAGATAAAATAAAAGAAGTGTATTGGCCAAATGGATACTATAATAGCGATAATAATTATGACTACACTACCGCATTAAATAGTGAAATAAATAGCAAAGTAGCCCTAATGAGCATAGGAAATATTTTTCTAAATAGTGACCTAACAAATTATTCTACTATGACAGGATCTATAGAAAAAGGAAATTACATCTATGTTATGCAATCATCAAATAAAATATATACCAGAAATATTTCTGGAGAATCAAATATTATACCTACTATTAGTATTGAAAAAGAATTATTAACAAAAGGTAATGGAACGTATGATAACCCATACGAAATGGAGTAAAATATGAATAAAGTAAAAAACAAAAAAAGAAAAAAAATCTATAAAACAACTATTATTTTTGTCATTTTAGACTTACTTGCAATTGGTGGCTTTGTAATGATGTATGGGCCCTGGGGTTACATTAGAAATCTGTATGTAACTACTGCCATGAAAACAAAAGATCACCAATATTTAGCAAATATATTTTATAGTGATAAAAAAATTGAAGAAATAATAAACAGTAACTATTTTATTGAAATAAAAGAAGATGTTAAATTAGATGACATTGTAATAGATACCTCTCCTAAAGATAGTTATGACAATGAATATGATAAAGAAATATTAACACGTACTGAAGGAAACGATGACTATAAAATAATTGATATTAAAGTTGGTATATCAAAAGGATACTTAATTGCTATATATGACCCAACCAAAGTATCTTTAATTAGAGCAAAAAATTTTAACGTTGGAACATATGGTGAACAAGTAACCGCTATGTGTAATAGATATAATGGTCTAGTATGCATCAATGCCGGTGGATTTAATGATGATACTGGAAGAGGATCAGACATCCCATTAGGATACGTTATTGATGATGGTGAAATTGTTTGGCCCGCTAATAATTGGGATACAACTAGAGGAAATTTAATCGGATTTAATGATGAAGGAAAACTATTATTACTATCAGATACTACTGGAAATGAAGCATTAGAACAAGGAATGATCGATGGTGTCGAATTTGGTCCATTCTTAATTGTAAATGGTAAACCATTAGAAATTGTTGGAGACCCTTGGGGAAAATCACCACGTGTGGCAATTGGACAAAGAAAAGATGGAGTTGTACTATTTTTAGTAATTGATGGCGAAAATTATATTGATGGTGCCTCACTTCAAGAAGTTGTTGATGTACTAATGAAATATGGTGCATACAATGCAGCAAACCTAGATGGAGGTCATTCATCTTCCTTATCTATAAATGGTAAGTTATATAATAATCCACCATCTGTTGCTAAAAAACAAGGTGGAAGATATGTTGTCACTGGATTTGGATTATTAAAATAAAAAATACTTGCATTTTTCTAAAAAATATAATATAATGAAATAGACATGTAATACCACATACAATGTATACCGCCGCAAAAACCGTACATTGTATAAACGCCACATTACATGTCATTTTTTTAGCAATAAATTTCCACCAGTATAGCTGGTGGTTTTTATTTTTAATCTATAAAACTATACTGCTTGCCCCACTGTCGATATATATTACCTATTACCATTTAAAAAGGACAAAATCTTCTAATGTATTTGTCATCATATTTAATCTTCTTTTAGAGATTTTTTATAAACAATAAAAATAGGCTTTAAGTATTTTTACTTAAAAGCCTTTTTTATATATATCAAATACTAATTTTCAGAGTCTTTTTCTTTTTTATTTTTCTTCTTTATTCCATAATATTCTCTGACTTTATCATCTATTTCATTTTTAAAATCTTCATTATTTTTAAATAATAATTTTACATTTTCTCTTCCCTGAGCTAACTTTTCTCCCTTATAAGAATACCATGCTCCACTTTTTTCAATAATATTTGCTTCACAAGCTAAATCAATAAGTTCCCCCTCTTGTGAAACCCCTTCTCCATACATTATATCAACAACAGCACTCTTAAATGGTGGCGCAACCTTATTTTTAACAACCTTAATTGTTGTTTTATTACCAACGACATCTGCACCATTTTTTATTTGTTCACCGCGCCTAATATCCAATCTAACAGACGAATAATATTTTAATGCTTTACCACCTGGAGTAGTTTCTGGATTTCCAAACATAACACCAACTTTTTCACGAAGTTGATTGATAAAAATAACAATTGTATTTGTCTTATTTATTGAACCAGATAATTTTCTAAGTGCTTGAGACATTAACCTTGCTTGAAGTCCCACATGACTATCACCCATCTCACCATCAATCTCTGCTTGTGGTACTAATGCAGCCACAGAATCAATAACAATTATACTGATAGCTTCACTTTTAACTAATGCATCGCATATCTCTAAAGCTTGTTCTCCCGTATCAGGTTGACTAAGTAATAATTCATCAATGTTAACCCCTATTTTAGAAGCATACACTGGATCTAAAGAATGTTCCGCATCTATAAATGCTGCTCTACCACCATTCTTTTGTACCTCTGCAATTGCTTGAAGTGCAAAAGTAGTCTTTCCAGAAGATTCTGGACCATATATTTCAATAATTCTTCCTTTGGGATACCCCCCAACACCTAACGCTATATCTAAAGATATTGAGCCACTTGATACTACATCTACTTCAATATTTTTTTGTTCACCTAATTTCATAATTGAACCTTTTCCAAATTGTTTTTCAATATCGGCTAAAACTTGAGCTAATGCCTTGTCTTTTTCAACTGTCTTACTCATATTTCCTCCCTTACAGTATGAACTAATTATATATTTATTTTTTCTTTTTGTCAATAGTTTTTTCAAACATTTGTTTGTAATTATTGCAATAACAAGTCATCATTTTTTTAAATTCTGAAAAAAGAAAATGCCAAAAATTATTTAGCACTTTCCAAATCTCTAATTAAATCATATGTTATTAAATTATATGATACTGATATAATATCATCTGCATATTCACTATTTTTCTTGATATAATCATCTGATATAACTCCCGGTGATAATGCATAAGCTTCATTATCTTTTGAATTATAATAAATTTTATCTGTTATATAAGAACCATCTTTAAAAACAACAATTCCATCTTCTTTAGATATATTCATTATATCTTTTCCTAAAGCATACTTATTATATATCCCTAACATATTACCTAAAGTAACACCAGCATCAATCATCCCCATAGGAGTATCAACATCAAGTTCGAATTGCGTATCTTTAGTCCATATGATAAATGGCACTTTTTTACTTAATTCATAATCATAATCATTAAATTCAACATAATTATCATCTCTCTCATTTAATACCCTATCACTAATTGGATCATAATTATACATATATTCAAACTGTTTTTTACCAAGTCTAGCATCATGATCACCATATATTACAATTACTGTGTTCTCAAGTAACCCTGCTTCATCCATATCATTTATAAATTGTCCAATTGCCTCATCCATATAATTGACGGCCTTAATATAATTTCCCATTGTTTTTCCTTCAAGATAATCTCTAACTACATCTTCTCCATCAATTGAAACAGTCATTGAAACATCATAATCACTATAAATTTCTGTATCACTCCATGGAGTATGATTTGTAAGAGTAATTAATGTTCCATAGTAAGGTTCTCCAATATTATTTTTAATATCACTAATCATTGGTACTACCTGTCTAAAAAATGATTTATCAGACAACCCCAATCCATATTCTTCATCTATTACAAAACTAGATTTAGAATAAAATTTATCATATCCCATATTAATATGCATTGCATCTCTATTCCAAAAGTCCCCATTATTACCATGCATACTAAATACATAGTATCCTTTATTATTAAGCATATTCTGAACAGTAACAAATTTATTATTATAATAATTTACAAAAACCGTTCCTGTATTAGCAGGAAGCAAACTAGTAGCATAAGTAAATTCAGTATCACTACTAGTACCAACTCCAACTTGCGCATAAAAATTACTAAAATAAATTCCTTCTTTAGCTAATTTATTTAAATTAGGAGTAACCTCTTCATCATTAAAAGATAAACCTAATGTAAAAGATTGTAAACTTTCTGCATGAATAACAATAATATTTTTTCCTTCAAATATTCCCGTATAATCATTAACGCTCTGAACATTACCGTTTTTTCCATAATATTCTTTTACCTCTTTTAAAGCTCCGTCATAACCAAATATATTATTAAAAGTAGGTTTTAAACTTTGAACAATATCATCTACTTGATATACATAAACCCCAAAATTATTTACAACAGAAACTCTATTCCAAAGTTTAATTAAGCGACTAAAAGATGTATATGGCGGTAATGCACAACCAACTCCTAATGAAATTAAAGAAATAATTGCCATCTCTAAAAACCAATTTTTATAGATTTTTACATCAAATTTATATTTTTTTATTACTATAAATAATCCTATCAATTCCCATAAATATATCCAATCAGTAATCCTAATTGCAAAATCTAATACTACATCTCCAAAATCCTTTAAAAAAACTGATGTTGCAAGTAAAGAAACTGATACAAAAGATGAATAGTAGTTATAATATATTGAATTTATTACACAACAAGCAATCAATATTATAGAAACTATTATAAAATAAAAATTTTTCTTTTTAACCAATAAGGAAAATCCAGCTAGTAATAAAACAACTCCAAAATCAAAAAATAATGCCCTAATAGCAAATGATCCTGTTGTAAAAATTCTAAATAATACTGCGTTAATAAAATTTGCAACAACAAAATACAATATAATTGGATAATTTTTTTCAATATTTTTAAACAATTCTTTAAATTTTTTTATTTTTAATTTCATATTTAATAACCTTCTTTAATATATAAGTAAATTATATCATATTTTTGTAAATTAGACTACTATTATTTACTTGAGATTAACTTTTTGATATAATAACAATATATATGGTGATTTTATGAAAGTAATTAAAAATTTAAATTTTAACAAAGAAAAAATTTTAAAATTTTTAAAAGAAATTTTAAGTTTTATTAATAACTATAAATATATTGTCTTTTTATCACTACCATTAATAGCGATGGATATAATTACTAGACTATTTGGACATGATATTAATTTTTATAATACATTAAGCATAACGCCCAATTTATTTACTATCTCATGGATTTTTTTATTCCTTGGAATAACCTTATTTTTAAAAAAGAAAATTGGAAAATACATATATATTTTTATAAATATAGTATTTTTAAGTATATTTTTAATTAATAATATTTACTACTCAATGACTAAAACTTTTTTTGACTTTAATCTTTTAGAATCAGCATCAGAAGGTGCTCCATATGTCATAGACACTATTAAAAATAGTAATCCTTTAGTATATATTTCTGCTATTTTTATTATCTTTTTAATCTATATTGGATACAAAAGAATTCCATATAAGTCAAAAAATAATTATAAATATTTTGTAAGTACAATTATTATCTTTTTAATAGCCCATTCTATCATTCCCTCAACTTTAGGAAAAGCAAATTCAGAATTAACCTGGTCTACATGGAAAAATCCAAGAAATATTTATATTTCATTCAATGATAGTAATAAATCTATGAAAATAAGTGGATTATATGAATATACTATTAGAAATTTTTATATTACTTTTTTAAAAACAGAAGAACAAGAAAATAGTGAAGATGTTGAATTCTTAAACAATGCATTTTCTGAATATGAAGAATATAAAAATAAATATACTGGAAAATTTAATGGTAAAAATTTAATTTTTATACAATTAGAGGGAATTGATGATTGGTTATTAACAGAAGAAGACACCCCAACATTATATAAAATGTTAAATAATTCTTTTAACTTTACAAATCATTATTCATATTATAATGGTGGAGGATCAACATTCAATTCAGAATTTGCTGTTAACACTGGATTTATAACACCGCTATCATATACGCAAAATGCTTATACTTTTAATAAAAATAGTTTCCCTTATTCCATGGCACATCTATTTAAAAATGAAGGCTATACTGTAAATGCCTTTCATATGAATACAGGTGAATATTATTCAAGAACAGTTAATTATAAAAATTGGGGATATGATAACTATTATGGACTAATAGATATTGAAAAATATGAAGATGAATCATATCAATTAGATAGAGAGCTAATATTAAACGAAACATTTAATGAACTTATGTTTCCTACTGATAAAAATTTTGTTGATTATATTATTACTTACTCTGCCCATCTACCTTTCAATGATGAAAAAGGAGTTTGTAAATTATTATATGATTTAGATAATACTAAAGAAGAAACTGATGATGATAAAGAAAATAATGATATTGAAACAGTAATAGAAGAAAAAATTAAAATGACTGAAGAAGAATGTGCTAGAAGGCAAGCAAAAGAAACAGACTACATGATTGAACTATTATTACAAAATTTAGAAGAAAAAAATCTTATTGAAAATACTGTTATTGTTGTCTTTACAGACCATTATTTATATACCCTTGAAGATAAAACTATTTTAGATAAGTACAAAAATACCGCCAATAATTTAATTAATCATACACCATTCTTTATTTGGAGCAATAACGGAGAAAAAATTAACATAAATGACGTAACATCACAATTAAATATATTACCCACTGTTTTAAACTTATTTGGTATTAATTATAACCCAAACAACTATATTGGTGGCGATGCATTAAATCCGCAATATGAAGGAATAGTATTCTTTAGCGATTACTCTTGGTATGATGGTAATGTTTATGTAGAAAATGGAGAAGTTGCTAATAATAAAAATATATCATATAATCAATTAGAAGAAAAAAATTATTATATTAACTACATAACAAAGAAAAATGATCTCGCACTAAAATTTAATTATTTTAAAGATAAATAAAAGAGAACTTAGTTCTCTTTTATAATGGCCAATCATTAATAAACATCAATATACAAAATACTATCAATAATATTGTATATACAATTTTTATAATAAAAGTTAAAAATTTCAGTAATTTTTTATTTTTAATTTTCTTATTTAGATATCTAATAGGTTTTAAATAAAAAGTTGTAGCAAAACCTTCATTATAAATTTGATTAATATAACTTTTCATTTTACTGCCCCTTATTAATATCATCAATAGTCACTTTACTTTCATGAGGAATTGGTTTCCAAGTTACATTCATAAATAAAGCTGCATAAATTGTATATCTTCCAATAATATCAAACGTTGGCCACGTAAATACATATAATATTTTTTTCCAAAAATTAATCTTCTTTATTCTAGCATTTTCTATTATAAACAAATATACGGCTAACCACATATTAACAAAATAGCTACCTATTCTATATAATAACCTAAGCCATATTGATACAATAAAGCCTATAAATAAAGCCGATATTCCTGGATTTAAATTAATTCTAATATCAAAATAGTTTCTTAATAATTTCGCTAACCACGTACTACCCCCAAAAACTGATAAATTATTTATTCCATTAGAATAAGAATAACAAGAATATATCAAAACAGAAACAATTAACCATCTACATAAATTTAAAAATGAAATTGGTGTTAATTGTACTAAAGTATCAAAAGAAGCAAATCTATGTCTAATTGATTCTACAAAAGATAAACATTTTACTTTAAAGCTTTTTTTCTTTTTAACTTCTTGAGTTCTCCAACTAGTTTTAATATATTTTTTACCTAAAAATATATTTAAAAATAAATATGGTCCAGTTTGTGCAAAAGCTTGTAAATGCCCTTTAGACCAACGAAGTCTTTGTCTTAAAGCAACTCTCAAATTAACTGGTTGTTCATCATAAAACTCTGCCTCATCTTGATAAGATATTTGATATCCTTGAGCAACTGCATCCGCTGTTAATGCTCTATCTTCGGTAAGTGATGTATAATGCCAACCATCTTTAACTATTTCATTTGCAAATAAAAATCCTGTTCCTTGTATATTTGTTGCTAACCTTAATACACTCCTTGCTCTATGATTAGTTCTAATTGATCTTATCCAATGAAGCGCATAAGTAGATGCTATCCAATTTTCATCAAAATTTTTTGTATTTCTATATGATGTTATAATTTTTTCACCAGAGTCAAAAGCATCATTCATTTTACTAATATAATTTGTTTTTAATAAATTATCTGCATCAAATATAAAATATCCTTCAAAACTCATTCTTCCATAATCTTCTTCAATTCTATCAAGTAAAAACTCCAAAGCGTAACCCTTAGTCCTATGTTCAGTATCAGTTCTCTCATAACAAATAGCACTATGTTTTCTTGCTATATCTGCTGTATTATCGGTACAATTATCAGCTACAACAAAAACAGTTAATAATTCTTTAGGATAATCTTGTTTGTTAATACTATCAAGTAAATTACCAATAACATATTTTTCATTTCTAGCAGCAATTAATATTGCATATTTGTGCTTTTTCTTTGCAGGTTTAAACTTTCTTGTCCATAATATTCCTATTATAAAATAAAAAGTTTTATGTATTACAATAACACTAAAAAAAATACCAATTATATCATAAATATCTTTACTTATTGGATATATTCCCCCTATAGCTTTTATAATAGTATCAATTAAATCACTTAATACTTGCATTTTACTTCCTCCAAAATACTACATAATTATAACACAATAAATCTTTTTATTCAATAAATCAACAATGTATGTTATAATTTATAAAAGGGAGGCAATATGAAAAAAATATCAATAATTGTACCTTGCTATAACGAAGAACAAGCATTGCCATACTTTTATAAAGAAATAAATAATATATCAAAAGAAATAAAAAAAAATTTTGAATTTATTTTTATAAATGATGGTTCAAAAGACAAAACTATTGAAATTATTAAAAAATATTCGCAAAAAGATAAGCGCGTTAAATATATTAATTTTTCTAGAAATTTTGGTAAAGAAGCTGCTATGTATGCTGGACTAAAATTATCTACTGGTGATTATGTAGCTATTATGGATGCTGATTTACAAGATCCACCTTCTCTTCTACCTAGAATGCTAGAAATAATTGAAGATAAGAAAACAGACTATGATTGTGTTGGATTAAGACGCATTAGTAGAAAAGGCGAACCTCCCATCAGAAGTTTTTTTGCTAGAAGATTCTATAAACTAATTAATAAAATGTCCAAAATTGAAATGGTCGACGGTGCTAGAGATTACAGGCTTATGACTAGACAAGTAGTTAACTCTATCTTAGAATTAAAAGAATATAATAGATACTCAAAAGGACTATTTCAATTTGTCGGATATAACACTAAATGGTTAGAATATGAAAACATCGAAAGAGTCGCTGGAGAAACCAAATGGTCGTTTTGGAAATTATTTCTATATGCCATTGAAGGAATAATAGCCTTTTCAACAGTTCCACTAGCTATTGCCTCTATTACTGGATTTATATTTTGTTTAATATCATTTATTATGATTATTGTTATTATTATTAAAACACTAGTGTTTGGAGATCCTACATCCGGATGGCCTAGTTTAGTATGCATAATATTTTTTGTAAGTGGTGTTCAACTATTCTCTCTAGGTATATTAGGACAATACTTATCAAAAACATATCTAGAAACTAAAAACAGACCAATATATATTATAAAGGAGACTAATATAAATGAATAATATATATATAAAAAATAAAGAAATAATTAATTACTTAATTTTTGGCATTTTAACTACTGTTGTAAGCCTAGCAACTTACTATGCACTTGTTTTAACTATTTTAGATGCTAAAAATCCCATTGAACTACAAATTGCTAATGTTATATCATGGATTACATGTGTTACATTTGCTTATATTACTAATAAATTATATGTTTTTGAAAAAACTAATAAACCACTTATTAAAGAAATGATTGAATTCTATACTTCCAGATTATTAGCTCTATTTATAGATATGACTATTATGTTTATTGGCGTAACTATACTAAATATAAATGATTCTATTATCAAATTATTAAATCAAATAATTATAATTACAGTAAACTATATAATAAGTAAATTATTTATATTTAAAAAAGAAAAATAGCATACACATGCTATTTTTTTACTGTATACACATACTGTTATCACTATTATATACCCCACCCAATAAATTTATATAATCTTGTATTTTTAACTCTGAAACTTTTATATAATTCTTATTTGTATAATACCAATTAAAATCATTAGTATTACTCATATATATTGGTTCATATATAACATTATTTACATTATATAGTTCATAAGGAATTCTAATAACTGCATAATAATTAATATAATTATAAACACTACCATCTATCTTATTATAAGTATTACCTGTATTATAATCTCTAGAATATATTCTCACTGTATTATCATTAATACCATATAAATTTCTATATTTATTATATAACGATAACTCTAGTGATAAATCATCCTTACTTATTTGATTTGATACTATTATTTCAAACCCATTATCAGAAGTTCTAGCCGAACCATTATGATGATTACTATATACAACCCTACTAACTGCTCCATAATATCCAATGGCTAAAGCTCTTCTATCTAATTGATCTAAACTACCACTACCAAGCATTTCGCCATAAGAATCATCATTTCTTATCATATAAACTCTATATCCCATAGATTCATAACGACACTTTTCATATTTAGAAATCTTTAAATTTAAATCTTTCTCAAGCATTATTCCATTAGAAGCCCCAATATCACTACCACCATGTCCAGGATCAATTACTATATCATATTTATATTCAAAATTTTCTATCTTAATACTTACCATATCATCTTCATAAAGAACGCTAACTAATTTATTTCCTACACGAGATCTAACTATCTTAGAAAGTACATTCATTTTATTTAATAATCTCTCTTCTGTATCTCCTACAATATATAAATCATAAACACCATTACTAATAGTAGTTAAATCCATATTTCCACTATAATAATTATCTTTTATACTAATCATATTATAAATATATTCTAAAGAATTATCTCTATTTTTTAATTTAATTTTAAATGTATTCTTCCCATTCCTGAAATATCCCTCATAATAAATACCATTAGCGTTAAATTTATTTACAGTTATTGTATTACTATATTTTGATACATCAATTTTTCCAAGATATAAACTACCTGTAGAACTCTTCTCTAAACTAATATTAGGCTTAACAACATTTACTATTCTTGTCGCTTCCCCAACATTTCCACTACTATCACTAACTGAATATTTTACCGTATATTTTCCCTCTTTAGAAACATCTACATTATTAGTAATCTTAACTTTACTAAATAAATCGTCATCATAATTATCAGTTACTGTATACCCATATTCATAATAACTACCGTTAAGTAAGATACTAATTTTTTCTCCTTCATTTAATTCAATTTTAGGAGCACTCATATCAATAATCTTTACAATTCGATATATATATTCCGTCATACCATCAATCTCTACCGTATATTTAACTTTATATTCTCCTAATTTAGTCGTATCAACCTTACTACTATCAATATCAACCATATCACTAATATCACGATTTTTATACATTACCTTAATACCATATTCTTCATAATCAGTATTAACGTCATGATACATTACACTTGGACCAATTAAATCAAATTTTAGGCCTTCACTATTATCATATTCATATGAGTAAGTAATACCAACAAAACTTACTATTAACATAATAATAAAAGTTGTTACATAATAATACTTTCTCATATTATCAACACCTATCTATAATACTACTAATATTTTATCACAACTTATTCTTTTAGTAAACTACTTACTCATCATCATCACATACTCCAATTAAATCCTTGTAAACTGTATTAACACACTTCTTTTTTTGATTTAATTGAGAATGGACATAAATATTTAACGTTATATTAACGGAAGCATGACCTAGTAATTCACTAACAGTCTTATAATCACACCCTAACCGAATACAATTAGAAGCAAAAGTATGCCTTAATGTATGAAAACTAACTCTATTTATTCCTGCTTTTCTTAATACTCGATAATAATATTTTCTCAAACTAACCGGTTCTAATGGACTATTTGTACTCGTTAAAACATAATATCCATCATTTTTTTTAAATTCTTTTAATTTTTCTATAAATTCAGGATTAACAGGAACAATTCTCATGGAATTTTTAGTTTTTGGTGGTGTAAGAATTAATTTAGAAACTTTTTTATTTTTAATATAAATTCTTTGAATAGTTTTATTAATTACTATATAATTTTTATTAAAATTAATATCTCCCCATTTTAAAGCACATAATTCACCTATTCTAATCCCCGTATATAAAGAAAGTAAAATCCCCATATCCTTTTCATAGTTTTTTTGCAATAAATAACTTATTAATTTTCTTTGTTCCCCTTTACTTAAAACCTTTAATTTATTTTTCAAGCAATCATTTGGATAATAAAAGTCTAAATCAATCATTTCCATCATCTTATTTTTAATTGCATATTTTATTGATAACTTTAAGATAGAAATAATATCTCTAATTGTTTTACAAGATAACCCTCCTTGTCCATCTACTCTTCCATTTTGATACTTCTTATTAATGAATTCTTGTAATAACCTATTGCTAATTTCACTTAAATAATAATCCCCTATATCTGGTATTATATGATTATAAACAATTCCACAATAGTTAGCATATGTTGACTCCTTCAAAAAACTCCTTCTTATTTTCAACCATTCCCACACCAAATCCCTATATAAAATTTTTTTTCTTTTAAACATCTTCTTACTCCTTCTGATACCCTAGTATCAAAAAAAGTATAATTACTTTTTGGTAATTTAGCAACCTGTTTTGGTAATAATATTACCAAAAAAAGGAACTTTAAAAGTCCCTTTTATTAATCACATAACTATTTTTCAAATATATATTCTTTTGCCATAACATAATACTTTGCTGCCGATACTATTGATAAAACAGCAGCTAAAATTAATAAAAAGTCAGATACTCTAATAGGTATTAATGAAAATGGTAAATCATAAAATAATTTAAGTGTTAAACCTATCATTAAACTAGCTGTTTTATATTTTGCCACTTTAATAGCAGCAACCGCTTTTCCCTTATTTCCAATTAACATCTTAATTGAATCAACAATTATATCTCTTGCAATAATAATAACAGCAATCACTGGATGAACTAAATTATCACAAGCAAGAACAACTATTAAAGTATTTGTCAATATTTTATCACTTATAGCATCTATCATTTTTCCAAAATCAGTTACCATATTATATTTTCTAGCCACTTTTCCATCAATAAAATCCGTCAAAGAAGCAACAACAAAAATAACTCCCGCAATAATATATTTTAATTCTACCGTAATATTTCCATTAACTACATAAATAGGTAATTCAACACCTACTTGATGCCATGGAAATAAAAGAATAATCAGCATAACTAATGATAAAAAAATTCTTGACATTGTAATTTTATTAGCAGTATTCACTTCTACCTCCTTATTTTATAGGTGATGTTTGTATCTTGAAAATCATTTCCAGATACTTCACTAGCTAAAAAATATCCTAAAATAGCTAAAATAACTACTACTATAACTGAAATTATAATTATTTTAAATGGCCTATTCTTATTTTTAATGCTAGTATAAGGAGAAACAACTTCTTTTTTTTGTGTATTATTAGCTTTTGCCTTTTCTATCTCATCTACTGGTATCTTTGAAGTAAAATCAAATAAAAATTCATTGAACTCATCGACCATTTTTTCACCATCTAGTCCCAAATATTTTGCATAATCTCTAATAAAGTATTTTAAAAATACAACATCTTTAAAATCTTCTTTTTTTCCTTCTTCTAAACTTATTATTTGACTAGGTCTTAATTTTAAATCTTCAGCCGCCTCTTCAACCGAGACACCATTTTCTTCCCTTTTTTCTTTTAATTTTAAACCAATATCTTTCATATTCCTCTTCCTTAAATAAAATAAATTATCTTATAAGCCACATTCTGTACCGTAATTGGTGACAAACATTTATCTATGAGTTTCCTCATCCATCTTTTAGATTCTTCTTCTCCAAAGATAGTTCCCCTACCATAATTTGGGTTTCTCGCTTGTGGGGTTTACCTCGTTTCACCCTAATTATTTCTAATTAGATCGTCTCTGTGGCACTTTATATTCATTTAATCATAGTCTCCCGTAGATTAAACAAATGCCGTCAGTAAAACTGCCTTAGATTATTTTTTCTCTAAGCACAAACACTACTACCATCACAGATAGTGCGAGTGTGGACTTTCCTCTAAATAACAATATCCAGCGTTTGTCCAGATAACCTATTCCTCTTTTCCAAGTATAATTTTTTCTAAATTACTTATTCTTCTTAATAAATCAACATTAGTTATCTCTTTTTCTCCACCTTTAACAGTCTCAATACTAGATCTTAAACCACGTACTTCTCTCTTTAAAGATGAATTTTCTTCTTCAAGGGATTCAATCTTATCTTTTAAGTCTCTTATTATATTATTATATTCATTATAATCTCTTATAATAACATCTAAGAACTTATCTACTTCTTGCATTCTATAACCTCTAGTATCTACTTTAAACTCCTTTTCAAGAATATCCTGCATTGTAAGTGCAATCTTATCCTGGTGCATACATCATCACCTCTATTTTAATTATAAAGTATCTCACTAATTTTGTCAATTTTTAAATAAGAACAAATTAACCTCTTTCAAAAAGGCAAGTTCTATTCTAGCATAAAATACCATTTAAGTCAAATTAACAAAAAATTATACCAAACGAGGTATAATTTTTATTCATGATTTTCCTGATTTTTCTGATTTTCCTTTTTTAACTGTCTTTTCTTTCTTCTTTCTGCTTTCATCTCACATATTTGTTGATCAATTACCTTGTATCCTTGAATATCATTATTAGCAAGACATTCTGTTCCCTTTATTAATAAATATACTTCGCTAAGAGTTTCATCCTGACCAGGTGTTAATTTCTCTAATAATTCTTGAGCTTTATTATAATCTTTATTTCCTCCTAATCCTAGTGCACACATCTTTGCTAAATAAGACATCGCCTTTTTATTACCTAAAGAAGCTGCCTTATCAAACAATTCTCTTGCTCTAACAAGATCTTTACTCGCTCCACCAATACCAGAAAAATATTTTTCACCCATAAGAAGATATCTAACTGCATCGATTGTACTTTTTCTATCCACTAATAAATTTGTTTCCTCTATCATTATTAATTCCCCTTTCAAAAAATACATCCATGTATACTAACACAATTTTACACACTTGTCAAATAAATAAGATTTACACATATGTAAATCCTATTGTTCCTCATCCTTATTTTGCTTTCTTTTTTTTAGATAACTTAATAATCTCTTTCGTCCATTTTTTATATTTGTTGAAACATGACCAATTTTCGCACAATTTAAAAACTTGCGAGCATCAAGATTTCCACTTTTTGCAGCTTCATCAAAAAGTTTTAAAGATTCATCATAATTCTGAGGTACTCCATAGCCAAAATAATACATTTTTCCTAAGTTACACATTGCTTCTGTACTACCCAATTTTATAGCTTCTTCGAAACATTCCTTGGCTTTCGTTAAATCACATTCTACACCTTCGCCAAAATAATAAGTAGCACCTAAAAAGCAGACAGCTTCACCATTTCCCAGTTTACTAGCCTCTAATGCCCATTTCCTTGCCTCTATGTAATTACCTTCTTCTTCATAAATTCGAGCTAACATATACATCGCCATATCATTACCAAACGTAGCGGACTCTATAAAAAATTTTTTAGCAATTTGTCTATTACAAGGAACACCCTTTCCCATATAATAATCTTTTGCCAAAAGCAACAAAGTTTTTCCCTTAACTTCATTATCCAAAATAATCTCTGTTTTATCAGTATCCATAAATAATCCCCTTTCAAAAGATTTTAGAACTATACTATCACATTTTCCCTAACCTGTCAAATACCCTTATATAACAACTATATTCATCAAAAATTAAACATTAACCATTCTGGCCTAAAAATTAGTAGTATACCTATCATCAATAATATAATTCCTTCAACTAATTTAGCAATTTTTCCATATTTTGTTGAAAATTCTGCCACTTCCATTGTTTTAAATGCTATAAAAAACACAACTATATCATCCAATAAAAAGAACAACATATATAAAGCAATATATAATACCTCTTCAATAAAAGTTAAATTATTCATTGACAATATTTGAACAAACATAACTGGAAGCCCTGCCGAACAAGCCAACTCGACGATATTTACTGATATTGCCAAAGCTATAACTCCTGATATTGCCAAAAGCAAATTTTTCTCATGAACAAATTTTCTAATTTTTGAAAATACCTTATTCTTTTTTTTGTATGAAACTATACTACAACCATTATTAGACTTATGCCTAATATAACCAAATATATTTATAAAAGCCCCTAACAAGGCCACTATTCCAATAATTACTCTAATATAATTAATAGAAAGAAGTAAAGATGCCACATTCAACCATGCCAACATAAGCAATAAGTATATTAATGCCGAAGAAATTAAAAAAGACAATCCTAAAATAAACATCTTCTTTCGATCTTTTATCCCAATTAGCATACTAATTAAAAATAATAATACCCACATAGCACAAGGATTAAAACCATCTACTAACCCAATTAAAACAGATACAATCGGTAATGTTAAATTTTTTGTATTAACTGTCCCTAAAATGGGAATATTTATTTTATAATTCATATAGTCATCAATATAATTTTCTATATCAGGTCTATCATCAGAAATTAAATAACTAGGAAGTTCTATTCCCCCTATATATTCTCCTACAATATCCGTATACCCGTACTCTGAATAATATTCAATTACTGCCATAAATCTAGCCTTAGACTCTTCATAACTAAAGCCTTTATATAATTTCTCTCCAATAATTGTCACAGGGACCCTAGTAACACTCGTATCAAATAATTCTGATACCTCATCTAGTAATTTAATATTCTCATCATTACTTACTTCATATTTATATACTCTAATATTATCATATTTCTTAACTAAATCATCCCACAAATCTCTTTCCAAAGAACAATAATAACAAGTATCTGAATAAAATAAATACACATTTACCAAATTTTTATTTTCTTTAGCAATAACACGTGACATCATACTAATAAAAATAATAACTAGAAATATTAACTTATTTAATCTCTTTTGCATAAAAACCTATCTTCTCTCCAAGCATCTTTTCACTTTGCTCACCAACTAATCTTTCCAATTCAATACCATTATCATCTATAAAAATAACTACTGGTAATATTTTTCCTATCTTATACTTTTCTACTAATAAATAATCTATATCATAATCTAAATAAATAATTTCTAAATTTTGATAATCATTCATAATATTCTTAAATCTTTTCTTCATTAATAAACAACTAGGACACCACATAGCACTAATATTAATAATTTTCATAAACACCCACTATAAATCTAGTTTTTTATAACATTCATCAAATATAGATAAAAATTTATTAATTTCTTCTTCTGTTGTTAAATATGACAAACTAATTCTTAAACTATGACTAGATAATTCTTTATCTTTAGTTAATGCAAAAACTGAATTAGACATACTATCTGCTGAAGAACAAGCACTTTTAGTAGATATATATACTTCTCTTTCATCTAATGCATGAATAAATGTTTCTGGCTTTATCTTTCTCAAACTAAAATTAATCGTATGAACGATACTATTTTCATTACTATTTATATGTACTAGAGGATAAGTCTTTAATTTATCTACAACTATTTTATTTAATTTAGCTATATAATCATAATTTTTTTTAACACTTGGAATTATTAACTCCATTGCCTTCATCATAGAAACTATCAAAGGTAAAGGTGGAGTTCCACTACGATATATAGTAGTACTCTTACCACCATGAATTAAAGGCTCAATCACAATATTTTCTCTTTTGTAAAGTAATCCTATTCCTTTAAGCCCATATATTTTATGAGCAGAAAAACTAGCAAAGTCCACCACAGATAAATCAATATCTATCTTTCCTAATGCCTGTGTACAATCAACATGAAAATAACATTTAGGATAATTTTTTAAAATTTTACCAATCTCTTCTATTGGTTGCCTAAGACCAATTTCACTATCTGCCATACATATACTTACAAGTATTGTATCATCTCTAATTAATTTCTTCAAATCAGCAAGATCAACAATTCCTTGATCATTTATTTTAACAAAATCAACTTCAAACCCTTTGCTAGTCAAATAATTACAAGGAGCGATAATCGAAGAATGTTCTAAAAAAGTTGTAATAATATGTTTTCCCCTATTTTGATATTTTTCACAAACTCCTTTAATAACCATATTATTTGACTCACTAGCTCCTGAAGTATAAATTATCTCACTTTTTTTAACTTTAAGCATCCTAGCAATCTCAGTAGTAGCATAATCTTCAAGTTCTTTAGATTTAATCCCTAAACTATGTAAAGAATTACTATTTCCAGGATATTCCATACATACTTTATTATAAGTATCTAATACTCTTCTATCAACTGGAGTAGTAGCCGAATAATCTAAATATACCATTTTAATCACCAACATAATCATATCATAAAAAAAAAGCCTATTCAATAGATATAAGCTTAATCCCATCATCACTTCTATATAAACTTAATATATTATCAACAACCTCCTTTATCTCATAAACATCACTCATATTATATAACATATTATCATATTCATCCTGCTTACTATTTACATATTCTTTTGGCATATAATACTCATCAACATATAAATTATCACTATATATACTCTTTATCTTATCAATATTATCATAATTACTTGTTATTCCCACCACTGTCTTATAACCCTCATCATCCATATAATAAATATAATTATTACTACTATTATCCTCTCTCATCTCTTCATAACTATCATATTTTCCACTCTCCACTAAATATATTCTAGAAGACCTAAGATCACTATCTATATCATCCTTATAAGTCTTATAAATAAATTTCCCACAAACATATCCAAATAAAACTGACACAAATATTGGTATTAATAACCCCATTAACTTTCTTTTCATTTTATCACCAATATCATTATAAAATTAAATATCCAAAAATAATGTCGAAAGATATAAAAAGAAGAAAGAAATTATCTTCCTTTCTTACTACTTTTTTCTTCATTTAGATACACTTGATTTTTAGCCACCTCAATATAATATAATTTATATCTTAACTGTTCAATAATAATCTGTAGTTTTTTTAAAGTTAATCCCATATAAGTATTTCCTAAATACTTAACATAATTATTAATTATCTTAAGTCTTAATCTTTCCGCATCCATTAAACTCTTTCTAATACTACCTTCATTATCACCACTATCATCTTCATCAATAATCTTTAACTGATTCAATAAATAAGTAATACTATTATCTATCTTTTTCTTAATAATCTTTTGACTAAATTCAGGATTTATAATAATTATTTTATTTACTTCAATAGAATCTTTCTTCTTCACTTTAGGATTTACCATATATCCATCTATCTTATCAATTTCAAAAGAAACAATTTCTCTTTTTTTACTACCTTTTGTTATATAATAATTCTTCTTACTCATCATCCTCACCAGCCAAATCTTCTCTCATTTCATTTGTTCTCTTTATTCTTTCATTCATTCGATACTTCTCTATATTCTCATGATGACCAGATAATAAAACATCTGGTACTCTCATTCCTCTAAATTCTACTGGTTTAGTATAGTTTGGATAATCTAATAACCCATCATTAAAACTCTCACTCTTTAAAGATTCTTCAGATATAACCCCTGGTATCAACCTAACAATCGCATCACTAATTACCATTGCCGGTAATTCTCCACCAGTCAAAACGTAATCACCAATTGACATTTCCATATCAACTATACTTTTTATTCGCTCATCAAAACCTTCATAATGACCACATATAATTATTAAATGTTTAAAAGTAGATAATTTTTTAGCAACATCTTGTTTAAAAACTTTACCAGATGGACTCATCATAATTATATATGAATCATCTGTTCTAATACTATCAATACATCTAAAAATTGGTTCACACATCAAAACCATTCCTGCTCCGCCACCATATGGATAATCATCTACTCTTCCATGCTTATCCAAAGAATAATCTCTAAAATTATGAATTTTTATAGAAACATAACCACTATCAATTGCCCTTTTAATTATCGATGTATTCAAAAATCCTTCAAACATATCTGGAAATATTGATAAAATATCAATTTTCATAAAATCACCTACTAATCAAATAAACCTAAAATATTTACTACATTCATCTCTCTTTTTTCTAAATTTACACTCTTTATTATATCAAAATTATAAGGAATAAGATAGTCTTTTACCTCACCTTTAACAACTAATAAATTATTAGTGTTATATCTTTCTATCTTTTTAACAACCCCCATATATTTATCATCAACAAATACTTTTAATCCAATAATATCTTCATCTAAATATTCAAAATCATTAAGTATAATATCATCCTTATTAACAAAAACATATTCTCCCTTATATTTAAGAACTTGATTTATATCATTATATCCCTTAATAGTAATCATCTCAAATATTTTATGATGTCTATAACTATTAATCTCTTCACATATCTTATCCCTACCAATATAAATCTTCATTCCTGGTATAAATACTCTATCCTTATACTTAAAATTACTAATGATTCTTACTTCCCCTTTAATACCATGAGTATTAACTAACTTCCCAATGTTAATATATTTCATCTATTCATCACCTCATACATAAGTATTGAAGCACTAACTCCCGCATTTAAACTCTCACAATCGTTATTCATCTTAATATATACAAATTTATCACACTTATCTCTAACACTATCTCTAATTCCTCTTCCTTCATTTCCAATTACAATAGCTATCTTATCAGGTATATCTATATTTTTAATATCACATCCATCATTAACATCTGTTCCAATTATTAAATATTCTTTATTCTTACTAATAAAATCATCTATATCACAAGTAATAATATTTTTATTAAATAACATTCCTTTAGTAGCTCTAATAACCTTTGGATTATATATACTAACACTATCATTACTTATCATAACTGTATCAAAATTAAAAGCCACAGCTGATCTAATAATAGTACCTAAATTACCTGGATCCTGAATATTATCAAGTATAATAATCTTATTACCTAAAGTATTTTCATCTAAATATTTACATACTCCATAATACCTACTAACACTATCCATATCACTAATCTTCTTCATTACTTCATAACTAACATATGTATAAGGAATATCTTCATATAAAATATCACTTCCCTCAAGTATATATAACTCTATTAAATATCCCTTTTTATAAGCTTCTTCAATTATATCTAAACCTTCTACAAAAAATAAAGAAACCTTATCACGATATTTCTTATCCTTTAATTTAACTAACTCCTTAATTTTATTATTATTAACAGACGTAATTAACATAATAATCCCTTCTTTTAAATTATTATAACATCTTCATAAAAAAAAAGAAACTAAAAGTTTCTTAACGGCTTCCACCGCCTCCGCCACCAAATGATCCGCCACCTCCACCACCAGATGAAAATCCACCGCCACCTGATGAATACCTCGATGCTGCTGATCTAGCACTATTAGCACTAGACACACTACTTCTTGACATATAACTAATAAATAATAATGTATCTAAGTCTATACCATCACCATAAATTTCTTGAATAACCTCTGGATATAAATCCTTAAGTTGTTTGGCAACTTTATCTGCTATTCCAAACAAATAAGCAAACATTAAATATTCATCCCATAAATGAACATCCATAACTTCTTTAGTCTTCATATTAGAAAATTCTTCTAAAAACTTCTTCAACCCATATAACTTGACACTATCTTGATATATCATATCATCCATTACATTCTTTTTACTACATTCTTTTTTATCCTTACGACGATATATATGACCTTCTTCTCTAAGCTTTCTAATATTATCATTCTCTATCTTTTTAAAGATATCTAAAAATTTAGAATAATTTTTTCGACACCATTTCTCCATCTCTTTAGTCTCTAAATAACCATCTACAGAAGCCCTATACATAATATCAAATAATTTTGTTTCATGTTCATTGTCAAAAGTAGGACTAAGTGTTAAATCAATAATATTATTATTTTTACCTTCACCCTTTTTAAAAACTACTTTCTTCTCTCTTACCCATTTAAGAATAATAGCCCCAAAAATATTACTCTCTTTATATCCAAAATTATTTAATTTAATTAAAGCATTCGCATAATATATATCTTTATTACAAGGAATATCCCTAAACATCTCTACATTTTTCTTATCAATTTTCTTATTATTAACATACCCATATTTACCACCACTACTAATAAAAGCATACAGTATTATATATCCAAAAAATATTATATAAAAAATATTGTTAATAATAAAATTAATAATTTGTTTAAATACATTATTATAATTATAATCAAATGTTCCCTTTTCTGCAGCCTTATATACATCATCAAAAGTATCATATCTACTATCAGTATTCGTATTATCAAAAGTACCTAATGGAAACTTTGCTAATAAAACAGCATACTTATCATTCATTTTACTCTCATTTGACATATATATTTTACCGTCTTCAACATAAGCATAACCCTTATATCCATATCCCCATACATCTAATGTATCAGGGAAATCATAATAACTTGATAATACAAGACTAAAATTATCAAAATCAACATTAGATAATCTATCAATAAAATTATAATAAATTACTTGAGAATCATCTGTATTTATAACAAAATTACTTAATTTATATGACAAAGTAAATTTATGTCTATTATAATCATATTTACCAAAACATAACTCAAGACCATCTTTAGTATAATTAATACCATAATAACCTTTTTTTTCAGATAAAGATTCATCTACATCCCATGTTTTATAAGTTAATTTATTACCATCCATATAAACATTAAAATTAGATAATTCCATATTACCTAAATTATTAATTACCTTATACCATTCAGTCCCATCACTACCATCAACATCCCATACTTCTACAATATTAGCACTACCATCTTTTAATACTTCAACACCAATATTAATACTATAAATATCATTAGCAAAAACAGATAATGGCATCAAAAACATCATTACAAATAAAAATAATATTTTCTTTTTCATAATTATTACTCCCCACTATATAATTAATCTTTAAGTATTTTTCTTATTTTCTTATATTCAGGATAATATTTCTCTACTAAAAGCCAAAAATTTTTAGAATGATTTGGATGAATAAAATGACAAAGTTCATGCACAATAACATAATTTAAACACTCTATATCATATCTAGATAATTGATAATTAAGTGTTACATTATGATTTTTAGTATTACATACTCCCCATCTACTACTCATCTTTCTTATTTTTAAATTAGGAATAGGTATTCTTTCTTCAAATAAATTATAATAATAATTTAATCTCTCACTATATATTCTAACTATCTCACTATTAATATATTTATCAAAACTCTTCTTATCATATGCATATATCTTATCACTACTAAACTCTATCTCATTAAATCCATAAACTATATCATATCTCTTACCAAAAAAATAAAATTCACTCTCTTTAACTGTTATTTTATTATCCCTATCAATCATCTTCTTAATACTACTAATATTATCATTAATTAAATTAATAATACTCTTTTTACTAACTAAATAATTAGTAGTAACAATAATCTTTCCATCTCTAACCCTAATATATGTATTCCGATTATTCTTCTTAATAATTTCTACATCATATTTTTTACCATCAATCTCAATAATCATTTTACCCCCTTAAAGAAAAAAACACTAAAATTTAACTTTTGGTGTCTCTTTCTCTTCTTCTTCGATCTTAAAGTATTCAAATTTCTTAAACTTAAACATTCCTGCTACAACATTAGATGGAAACATTTCCACTAAATTATTAAAATTCATTGCAGCATCATTATAAAATTGTCTCGCATAAGTAATCTTATCTTCCGTATCTTTAAGATCATTTTGTAAAGACAAAAAGTTCTCATTAGCTTTTAAATCAGGATATGCTTCAGATAATGCAAATAACTTATTTAAAGCACCAGTAAGTTCATTATTAGCTGTAATCTTATCATTAACAGAAGTAGCACTAACAGCCTTATTTCTAGCATCAATAACCTCGGTTAACGTTTTCTCTTCATGTTTTGCATAACCTTTAACAGTCTCTACTAAATTAGGTATCAAATCAGCTCTTCTTTTTAATTGAATATCTATTTGACTAAATTGATTATCTACCTTATTTCTAGAATTAACTAACTTATTATAAACACCAATTATATAAAAAGCTAAAAGAACCAATAATCCTACTATAACAATTATTATAATTGTACTAGTCTCCATAATCATCCTCCTAGAATAATTATATCTTAAAAAAAAAAAATTTACTAGTATTTTTTTAAATTTTCTGTAAATATTATTATTGGTGATAAAATGGAAAATATTGATATTAGAAACTATATCATAGAAAACTTTAAAGACGATAATGAAGAAAAAATAAAAGATTCCATAGAAACTACTATCAAATTCAAAGATGAAGATGCCCTTATCGGATTAGGAGTATTATTTGAAATTCTATGGAATAGTATGACTGAAGAACAAAAAAAAGAAAGCCTTACCCAAATAAGAAATAGTATTAAAAATCTAGCTAACCCAAATTAGCTAGTTTTTTTACTATAAATCTATTTTTATGTGTTTTATTAACCATAAGGCTAATAAGGAATTAAACCTCTACGATATTCCATACTCATAATGTCCTTAAACATTATTTTGACTGAAGATATAAATCTTATATACTGTAGTCTGCCGAAAACCAAACGGGCGGCGTTGTTAGAGTTCGCATTACCATTATTGTTGTTGAAGTTGAAGACGCCCGCATTAACCCCATTGTTGTAGTTACCACCACGATTAAACCACATTTATACCAAAATTATACCCCTCTTTAAACAACCTACCCCATGCCCGGTTTGCAAAAAAAGAGGCAAACCGGACACATCTCCATTTCGTATTTTTCTGCTACCTATTTATCTTTTCCTATTGTCACAGCCTCCGTTTCTAAAGAGCATGTCGCTACGCTCCTATGCCGAAAACCAAACGGGCGGCGATGCTAGAGCCCGCACCACCAGGGCTGACGCCGAAGCCGAAGACGCCCGCATACACCCCATAGGGGTAGTAGGCACCACGAATAAACCACGGATTACCTGAAGAAACGAAACTGGCATAATCACTATACCAGCTAGATGTTTCTGATAAAGCGTGTCCATAACATACTCCACCATTACATGCCGTTAAAATATTTGTTGATGTATACAAATCATAATATTTTTTTGCAGGAAAGCTGGTAAAACCACTCCGATATAGTGTATTATTGTAATTTCCCATTACTCTATCATATACGCCTCCAGACATATCATATACTCCAGTAATATTACCAGTCGAACTAGCAACCTTTGTTAAATCTCTTGTAGTATTATTACTCGTTAAAAAACCATCCCAGGTATATGTTCCATTAGTGCTAGTAGATCCGCTTCCGCCAACAGCACCACCACTTCTTCCTGTATAATATCCACTACTATTATTTATGTATATTTCTCTATTTACCCCATATTTGGAATGTGATAGGTAAGCTACTGCGCCCCATTCACTGTTTTTCATCATATGACTATCTGTTGCTGTAGTTAATCCATAAGTTGATGAACCATTAAATGTTACATTACTATCTGATAATTCACCTCCAGCAAATTTTAAGGCTGTTTGAAATTGCGTTGATAAATTTTGGTCTCTTAAGGATTCTACATCTGGTAATATTGTTGGGGTTGTTTCATCTCCTGTTGTTTCAAATTTTCCTACCCATATTCCAGATAATTCTTCGCCTGTATCTCTTACTCCATCACTATCATCATCCCACCAAAACGCTGGATGGGTAATATATTCTCCTACTTGACCACCTGTTGATATTTCATCTTTTGATTCAAATACAATTTCTATCTCTTGTTCACTTCCTAGACTACTTTCTTGCAACGTCCATATCTTATACTTATATCTTGGTATCCATACAAGGTATGCTAAGATATCTGATTGATTTACTTCTACTCCAGATGTATTTAAATATGTATTTCTTGATGATTCAGTCACTAATATGGCATTTGCCCATTCTTTATTTGAATAATTATACCAACTACTATCACTTGTTGATACTGTTTTTATTATGGTATTATCTCCTGATACATCAAAAGTTATTGGAATCATTCCTTCATCTAATACTGGACTACTAGGTTCTACTTCTGATGATACATCTGTACAACTTCCATTTAATGATAGGCTAAAAGATTGATTCATTGTTGATGATGATTCCTCAGCAGCATCTAACCATATCCATAAATAAAATGTTGCTGGGGTTGATGAAGAATATTCATTTTCTGTAAATAATTCTATTTTATCTCCGGCTTTTTTACCTTTAAAATTACCTGATACTACAACATCATCGTATGGACTAGTATCACTAGTAGTAAATGAATACATAAAATTATCACTATTAGATAGTCCTGTACCGATACTATTTATATCTAACCATAAGTCCATATAGATAGTTTTATCTGCTACATTAACTGTAGGTGTTACGGTTACTGTTCTTTTAATATAGTTATTACTATTTTGTTCATTTACTTCTGTTGGTACTAAAATAACATCTCCCTGACTTATATTACCCCCACCATCAGCAGCACATGAAAAATCTGATTCTAATGTAAATACTACATTAGTTTTTTGTTCTTCACTAGTTTGCCATCTCCAATAAGCTAGTGTTCCCCCTAATATTGTAAATATTACTGTTAATATTGATAATGTAATTATTATTTTTTTATTTCTATCCATATATTACTCTCCTTTTACTATCTTAATATAAATTATACTTTATATTTTTATTTTTGTCTATTAATAATATACATTATTTTTCTATTAATACACTTCTAGTACCAATCATTGGACTACCCATACTAATATCTCCAAAATAGAATAATGCTTTATCTTTACCCCCTCTAATTATATAATCTCTATTACTCATAATTGAATTACCATTATACCAAGTATTTCCATCACTTAAAATTACTTCTTTAGTAGCACTACCTATATTATAATTACCATATACATATTCTGATAAAGAACCAGCCATATCATATACTCCATATACATTTCTAGTAGTAGTATCTTGTTTATCATCTCCAGTAATATAACTACTATTTACTGATATACTAGAACATCCATCTATAGAACATACTCCATATTTAGAATGTGATAAATATAATGTAGCTCCCCATTCTAAATTATTAACTATATGACTTTCTACTTTATCCCCTAAATTATAACTATTACTAAGACTACTAGTTATATTTTGATAATTAACTAATGTATCATTAGCATATCCCTCTACTAAAGGTATACTTAAATAATTATCATTATTTTTACTTATTTCATATTTATTAATCCAAAATCCCGTTAAATCATTTCCAAATACTGGATGAGTAATATACATATCATTACTATACTTATTAGCTATTACTGTACTATTTAATTTATTTTCAAATATAATATCTATTCCATTATCATAAGCATTATAACTATCATCTACTAAATCCATTGCATTCCATAATTTATATCTATATCTAGGTATCCATACATAGTATGCAAGTATATCTTCACTATTAATCTTCATTCCTACAGTAGTATATACATTATTTTTAACAACTACTGCATTAGCCCATTTCTGATTATTATAATCATACCATAAATTATCTTTATTACTATTCTCCCTATCAGCTACTACCCATGAACCATTACTATATACAATAGGTACCATATTATCATATAAAATTGGTCTATTAGCACAAGAAGTATCATAATTAGCTACTCTTGTATATTCTTTCTTAGCCCCTCCATATAAAGCAATAAATACTTTCATCTTCATCTTACTATTAGCTATATTACTTTGATCTATCAAAGTACAAGTAGTTAAATCATCACAACTCTCACTTATCCACATAATTAATGTATATTTATCATAATCTTCATTATATTTAGGTAAATCTTCTTGAATAGTAGTAAGTCTATAATTATCTTCTAATATACTACCATCAAATTCTGGAGATAAATTACCAGAAGATAATAATTTCCCATTCTTATATAAATTCCATTTAGTATATTCATTTAATAAAGAACAATCTATTTCCATATCACTTAACATAACATCATATATTAAATCTTCTTCTTTATTAGTAGATACTCCTCTTAAAGAAAACTCTAATCTAATAACATTATCTTTAGTATTTATATTTATATATTCATCACTAATAGGTTCTAATCCATTAAAAGAAATATCTTCATCTCCAACATATTCTACATTATATTCTCCCCCAGTAATTAATGTTTGTGTTCTATCATTAAGTAATTTAGAAGTAGCAAAAGTAATTCCCCCTATTCCTAATACAATAACTAATATTTCAAATACTATTACTAAAATATTTTTATTCTTAAATCCCTTTATCTTTTTATCTTCATCCATAATCACACTCTCCTCTATAAAACAATTATATTATAAATAAATATTAAAAACAAGAAAAATGAATAATGAAATAAATAATTTCATTATTCATTTGCAATTTCTAGTATTATAATATTCTTTAATTTACAGCAAAAACGAGTAATCTCTTTATCTATATATGATTACTCGTTTTTATTATCTTGTGTAATATTTAATATTTTATTTTTTATAAATCTAAACTATTCTTATCAAGTAAAAACTCTTGAATTCCAACTACTAATATTCCCTCTTCTGTAATCCAATGTTTTATATTATCTCTTACTACTATAATCTTTTTAAAATTATCATTAACATTCATAAAAGGCCTTTCTTCTTGAAGAGTTTTTTCTCTCGTATCTAGATTTAATGTTGATTGTACATAATATCTTTTATTTCCTAAATTACATACAAAGTCTATTTCCAATTGTTTTCTATCTTTATTTTCATCTCTTATTTCAACTACACCAACATCAACATTATAACCTCTAATAATTAACTCATTATATATTATATTTTCCATTAAATGATTTTCTTCTTGTTGTCTAAAATTTAACCTAGCATTACGAAGACCAACGTCTGAAAAATAATACTTTTGTGGAGTTTGTATATATTTTTTCCCCTTAACATCATATCTATCAGATTTATTTACGATAAATGAATCTTCTATATATTTCATATAGGAATTAATAGTGTTAAATGATATTCCTTTTTCTCCATTACTAACAAAAGTATCATATATTTTTTTAGGATTAGTTAATGATCCAACGGAAGAAGCTAAAATATTTATAACTGAATCAATTACATCAACTCTCTGAACATTATTACGTTCTATAATATCTTTGATATATGTTTGATCAAATAAATCTTTTAAATATTTTGACTTTTCTTCATCCGTTTTTTTTGAAATAATTAATGGCAAACCACCATATAAAACATACTCGTTCCAAGCATCTTGTTTATCTCCATTAAAAGCTGTAACGAACTCTGAAAATGATAATGGAAATACTCTTATTTCATCTCCTCTACCTCTAAACTCAGTAATAATATCTGTAGATAAAAACTTTGAATTACTTCCAGTCACATAAACATCAAGATTTCTTTCATATAGAAAACCATTTAATACTAATTCAAAATCTTCAACCATTTGAATTTCATCTAATAAAATATAATACATATTTTTATCTTTAATTTGTGATTTAATATATTTATTTAGTTCATGTGAATCACGATATTTTTTATTTTCTTCTTTATCTAATTCTAACTTAATAATATGATCTTCCCTTATACCACTTTCTATTAAATAATTTCTAAATAATGGATCCAATAAATACGATTTTCCACATCTTCTTATACCAGTAATTATTTTAATTAACCCATTTTCTTTTCTACTTATTAATTTATCTAAATAAACATCTCTTTTAAATTCATTTTTCAATATGTCATTGAAAATTTTTGCCACTTTTACCACTTTTTTTCAATAGTAGTATATACCTTTAATCATAAAATATTCATTTTTAGTAAAAAAAGAATAACCTGTATTCTTTTTCTAAAACTTAATTCTCTTCTCTATATAATCTTCTATTTCATCTATCTTAATAACTACTTGTTCCATAGTATCTCTATCTCTTACTGTAACTGTATTATTATTAATACTATCATCATCAATAGTTATACAAAAAGGTGTTCCAATAGCATCTTCTCTACGATATCTTTTTCCAATAGAACCACTCTCATCATAACAACACATAAAACTTTTACTAAGTTTTTTATATATTTCTAAAGCCTTTTCACTATGATATTTCTTTACTAATGGTAATATTGCACATTTATATGGTGCTATATATGGATGAAATTTCATTACTTCTCTAGTATCCCCATTATCTAATTCTTCTAATTCATAACTATTACATAAAATAGTTAAAAATAATCTTTCCACTCCTAAAGAAGGCTCTATTACATAAGGAATATATTTCTCATTAGTATCTGGATCTAAATATAATTGACTAACCCCACTATATTTTTGATGTTGTGATAAATCATAATCAGTTCTACTAGCAATTCCCCATAATTCTCCCCATCCAAAAGGAAACTTATATTCTATATCAGTAGTAGCATTACTATAAAAACAAAGTTCTTCTTTTGAATGATCTCTAAGTCTTAAATTCTCTTCCTTAACACCTAAATCTAATAAAAACTTCTTACATTCATCTTTATAATATTTAAACCATTCAAGTTCTGTTCCTGGTTTACAGAAAAATTCTAATTCCATTTGTTCAAATTCTCTAACTCTAAATATAAAATTACCAGGAGTTATTTCATTTCTAAAACTTTTTCCAACTTGCCCTATTCCAAAAGGAACTTTTAATCTCATACTTCTTTGTACATTTAAAAAATTAGTAAAAATTCCCTGTGCTGTCTCTGGCCTTAAATATACTACACTCTTATTATCTTCAGTAACTCCCTGAAATGTTTTAAACATTAAATTAAATTTTCTTATATCAGTAAAATCACTTTTTCCACACTTTGGACAAGTTATTTTATGTTCTTTAATATAATTAACTAATTCTTTATCATCCATACATCCTGCATCACTACAACCATTATCTTCAACTAACTTATCTGCTCTATATCTCATTTTACAACATTTACAATCAATAAGTGGATCTGAAAAAGTCGTAATATGTCCTGATGCTTCCCATGTTTTAGGATTCATAAGTATTGCTGAATCAAGTGAAACATTATTTGTATCTTCTTGAATAAATCTCTTAATCCAAGCTTCTTTCAAATTTCTTTTAAGTAATACCCCAACTGGTCCAAAATCAAAAGTATTAGCAAGTCCTCCATATATCTCACTACCTTGAAATACAAAACCATACTGTTTACAATAATTAACCATCTCTTGCATCTTATTTTCTTTCATTTTATCCCTCCTAATGCTTAATTGAACTATAACTACTTGTAAAACCAATATCATATAGTAAAAATAATTCTACTAATCTACTTATTTTTTCTACATCTTCTGAATCTATCATATTAAGTAACTTCAAAAGTTCATTACTATCACTATAAACTAAATATAAATTATCTTCTATTCCATTAACATAATCATCATCAGAAAATAATATTTTATTAACAATATCTAAATTATTCTCATATACATGATCTAAAAAATACATAATATAATCTAAAAAATAATCATCAATCTGTATAGGTCTTTGTATACAACTTATAATATCATATAAAAATAATACCATATATCTATTTACAAACATAATATCCCCCTAATAAATAAAAAAATTCTTATATATGTAAAGACGATTTAAACCGCGGTTCCACTTTACTTATTCATAAGAATCTCTCATAATATATTGCTGATAGGTTTCCAAGCCCGTCATCACATTTAAAATAAATATACCAAGATTATAACATTGATATTATCCATTGTCAATAATTACTTTACCAATTTCCTAGTAATAACTCTTTCTAAATACTCTCTAGATCCAGCATCTAAATGACTAGTACCAACATCATCTTTTTCATAATTAACACCAATTCTATTTAACATATCTTCATCAAATATTACAACCCCATCACTTTCTTTTCCCGTTAATTTATATATCATATCATAAAAAGATATTACTAATTTATTCTTCTCTCTTAATCTATCAATACTACTAGATAATATTAATACTTTATTAAAATCTATTTTACTAAAATCTAATCCTCTGTAATTATCATCATTAAACCCATAATCTCTATTAACTATCTTCTTAACAATTTTTAATAATAATTTTTCATAACTTGTAAGTAATTTATCTATCTTATCAAAATCACTAGGATTTGCTAGTGGAGTTCCTAAACAAGGTGGGTGTATTGCTATTACTTGATGAACTAAATCAGATTTAGAAGCATAAGAAGCAATCATTCCTCCATGGCTATCAGTTACAATATCAACATCTTTAATATTTGCTTCTTTTAAAGCTGCTACTAAATTCTTACTAAAATTCATAGCATTAATATCTTTTTTATTAGCATAATTAAGCGGATATTCATAAAACCAACTACCACTAAACATTTCGTGTCCACAATCAAAAGTATATCCACTACCCTCAATTACATGAAAACGATGTTCTAATTGTCCACCAATATATATAACAGGTCTTTCATTGTCATTAATTCTATTCATATCAAGATATAAACTACCTAATTCATTAGGCTTAAACCTTACTCTATTCTTTCTATAATTAATCATATTATCCCCCTTTAAAATTATCCATATAATATCATATTTTTATAAATATATCAACTTTGATTATATACAATCAATCTATGTTGAGCTCTAGTTATTGCTACATAATATAAATTCTTCTCATCTTCATTATATTTATTATCTTTATCAGTATAAATAATTACATTATCAAATTCTAACCCCTTAGCCATATAAACAGGCAATACTACAAACTCCTTATTAAATTTACCTAAATTATTACTTATTATACTAATTCCCATGTCTTTAAATAAATTATATATTTTTTCACACTCTAAATTATTTTTAGTAATAATAGCTAAACTACCCTTATTATTCTTACATATATCTATATCACTACTCATCTCACTATATAAATTATCTTCTTTTCTTATTATTACCGGTTTTTTCTTTCCCCTTCTAATGGCTATAATATTATCTATATTTAAAACATTATTAGCATATTTAACTATCTCTTCACTAGATCTATAAGCCTTATTCAATTCAATATATTTACTATCTTCTAATATATTACATATATCTTCTAAAGACCTATATTTATAATATGGATTTATAGTCTGATTAACATCTCCCAGTATCGTATAAGAAGCATTTTTAAATATCTTACTAATTAATTTTATTTGTCCTAAAGAATAATCTTGTGCTTCATCAATAACTATTTCTTTAATATAAGTATTATAATTATATCCATACATCTTATATTTTATATATATAAATAAACAAGCATCATCATACTTAATAAAACTTCTTCCCTTAATATCTATTTTTCTATATATCTTACTATATCTACTAACAAAAAAATCTTTATATATAGAAATTAAATTCCTAGAAACATTAATTCTTTCATATAATTCTTTTTCTATCTTTTTACTTTTAAAAGTACTTCCATTAAAATTATTTTCGCTAATTTTATTAGCCATAAACTTAACTCTCTCTCCCAAAGGAAATTTATTATATCTAACTCTTAACATATAATTAAGTTCATCCTTCGTATAACTATAATCTCTAGTAAATAAATTATCAATAAATTTTGCCTTATTACATATATCCATAATATAATTATCTATATCATCATATATTCCATCACTCTGTTTATATTTAATAAATTCAAAATCATCCCTATCTACATAACTTCTCTCTATAAAATCAGTAAAAGTTTCTACTTTATTAAATTCTTTTATTTCTATATCTAAAAAATCATTAATTGTAGTTTGTAATGTATTATCTTCACCAAGCTCTGGTAAAACATTTGATATATATTCAGAAAAAACTTTATTTGGAGAAAAAATTAAAACATTATTTGAATTTAAATTCTTAATTCTATAAAGAAGAAAAGCTATTCGATGAAGAGCAACAGATGTTTTTCCTGATCCAGCAATTCCTTGAACAATTAAATTACGATTATCCAGATTTCTAATAACCATATTTTGTTCACTTTGTATTGTATTAACAATATTTTTCATCTTATCAGAACTATCACTTGCCAATACTTCTTGAAGTAACTCATCACTTATATTTTTATTATTATCAAATGTATGTAATAATTTTCCTTCTTTAATCGTATATTGTCTTTTTAAAGTTATCTCTCCATCAATTTTCCCCATTGGTGCTAAATAACTAGCCTTCCCAATTTCATAATCATAAAATAAATTACAAATAGGACTACGCCAATCATGAATATAATAATCATTCTTATCATCAAGTAAATGGGTAATTCCAATATAAACATCATAAACCTGTTTCCCATCATCAAATTTTATTCTTCCAAAATAAGGTTTATTTTGTATTTTATATAATTTTTGTAAATATTCTCCCTTATTAGTCATCAATCTAATTTCAACATCATTATTACTCATCATACTTTTAAATTCAGCTCCATCCATTGAAGCTCTACTATCCCACATAAATCTTTTAAACTCGATTATTTTATCTTCCCTATCATATAATTCTTGTCCTAAAGTACTAATCTTATTTCTTATAAGCTTAATCGTTTTATCTAGTCTCTTTTTTTCCAAATTAATTTCTACTTTTGATAATTCCATATACACCTCCATACAACGCAAAAAAACGCTTTCTTTTTCAAAAAAACGTCACTATCAAATAAACACAATGAAGTCTATATAAATATATCATAAACTTTTTTTATAATCAATTAAAATTACATTTTTTCATTAATTTTATCTATTTCCTTATTAACTTCATCAATATCTATATAAAAATTATTAATATTATTAGAAAGTCTATACTTATTTTTTATATCTACAATCTTATTATAATTATTAATAATTAAATTTATATCAATCTTTTTATCATTTATCATCTTATATAAACAACTATATATCTTTTTTATATCATTTTTCTTATATTTTATCATAATAATATTACATCCACTATTAATACTTTTAATTATTAATTTTCTAATTCCATACATATATTTCATAGTATTCATTCTTAAATCATCTGTAATTATTAATCCATGATAATTATATCTATTAATTAAATACTTATCAATAATTTCTCTATTAATAGTAGCAGGCTTATTACCATAACCTCGTACTTTTAAATGTCCTACCATAATAGCATCACATCCACTTTTTATAGCCTCACCATAAACATCTAAATCATCCTCCATCTTTTTTACATTAGTAATATTTGGTATCAAATAATGACTATCTTCCATAACAAGACCATGTCCTGGAAAATGTTTTACAACTGAAATTATTCCCTTATCATACATTGCCTTTATCATTGGTAATCCATATTTAATTACTTCATTTTTATTGTTTCCATAACTACGATTTCCTATTACTTTATTATCATAATTAATATCTAATACCGGAGCTAAATTCATATTAACACCAACCATCGATAATATATTAGCAGTAATTTCATTACATTTATTAATAACTTTCATGTTTTTAGAACTAGCCTGTCTAAGTGGATTATATATTCTTTTAATTTCTAGAGGGAACCTATTAACTCTACCATTTTCTTGATCTATTGCAATAAATAATGGAATATTATTACTATTAATTTCTTTTAACTTATTAATAAAATTAACCATTGACTCCATATCAGAATAATTTTTTCTATATATAACAACTCCACCTATTTTATAATTTTTAATTAAATCTATAATCTCATCATTTATTTTATCAATATCTAACCCTATCATAATCATTTGAAAAAACATATCACATAAATTATTTATCATCATATCACCATATAATTAATTATATCATAAAAAAAGTATGAATTGTATCATACTATTGTTTATTTTTAGTTATATATTTATCATATATTTTCTTTAAAGTCTCTAACTTAATTTTAAAATTAGGAAATGAATTAACAAGTCTCTTAGTCCATCTAGAATTTTTAATTAAATATTCTTTAATTAACTTATTCATTTCTTCAGTATCATCTTTATATTTATCTAATTTAATATTTTTAAATTTTAAAATAACTATAAATGATAATACAAAATCTACTAAAAAGATAACCATCAAGCATATTCCTAAAATTATTAAAATCGTCCTTGGTATCATATCTAAAATGCTAACTAATAAAGGATTAACTAAATACATAATAACTAAACCACATAAACCAAAGGGAATTGCCGTTTCTAAACAAATTCTTCCGTTTATATTAAATTTTCTATTACTATAATCCCACCATCTGGCATTAAATAAAACTTCCATAATATAACTAGTTAAATATTCAAGTGTCATGCATAAAAGCATTGCTAAAAGGAACAAAACAATAAAATTATCCATATATTCCTGAAGAAAATTAATTATTAATAAAACACCTATCCCATATATTGGACAATACGGGCCAATTAAAAAACCTCTATTAACAAATTTATGTTGACTAGTATACGTTCTAATAACTTCTATAAGCCAGCCCAACATAGAATAAATTAAAAATAAAATAAAGTAATAGCAAATATCATATAACATTATTTATTCCCCTTTGCATTTTATATGCTAATAAAACATTATATCCAAGCATAGCAACCGTCATCGGACCAACTCCACCAGGAACAGGCGTAATATATTTTACTTTAGATATTACTTTATCATAGTCAACATCACCACATAATTTCAAATTATTATCCCTATTAATTCCCACATCTATTATTATAGAATCATCTTTTACCATCGTATCATCAATAAATTTAGCTTTTCCAACACAACTAATAAGAATATCTGCATCCTTAGTATATTTTTCTAAGTTTTTTGTTTTTGAATGACACAAAGTTACTGTTGCTCCCGCATTAGTTAACATCATACTCATAGGTTTACCTACTAAATTGCTTCTTCCAATAACCACAGCATGTAATCCCTCTACACAAATATTATATCTTTTAAATAATTCCATAATTCCATAAGGAGTACAAGAAAATAATGCTTTTTTATTATGAAATAACAATCCTGCATTAACATCAGTAAGTCCATCAACATCCTTTTCAGGTAATACTGCATTTTGAATTGTATCAATATCTATATGCTTTGGTAATGGCATCTGCACTAAAATTCCATTAACAGAATCATCTTCATTTAATTTATTTATAATTTTTAATAATTCATCTGTATTAATTTCTTCAGCAAGCTTAATATGACGATAATTATATCCAATATAATTAGCCATTTTTTCTTTTTGTCTAATATAAACATTACTAGCATCATCATTTCCTGCCTGAATAACTACTAAAGTAGGTTTAATATCTAACTTACTAACTTCTTCTTTAAGTTCTTCTAATACTTGTTCTTTTATTTTCTTACCATCAATTATTGTCATTATTCTCTTTCTCCAATTCTTTATATGCAATTTTTCCTACTAAAGTCTTTGGCAACGTATCACGAAATTCATATTCATAAGGCCAAGAATATCTAGCTAATTTATCTTCACAATATTTTTTTATTTTTCTCTTAATTGACGTATTTAATTTAACACTATCTTTAAGAACTATATATGCTTTAACAACTTGCTTTTTATAAGGATGAGGTATTCCGATAACTACACAATTATCAACCTCTTCAACTTCTTTAATAACTGATTCAACATAACTAGGATATATATTATATCCAGAAGAAACAATTAATCTTTTAAGTCTTTGTTTAAAGTAAACAAAGCCATCTTCATCCATACATCCAATATCTCCAGTATGAAGCCATATTTTTCCATCAATATGCTTAACTAAAACTTTTTTAGTTTCTTCCACATCATTTAAATACCCCATCATTACTGTAGGTCCACTTACACATATTTCTCCATCTTCTAAGTAATCAGCTTTTCTTTTTGTACCTATTTTTACTATCTTAAAATCCATATTAGGAAGAGGTATTCCAATACTATTATCACGATATTCTCTTCTTGGATTTAAACAACAGGCAGCTGTACACTCCGTAAGCCCATATCCACATCTTATTTGTGCCTTAGAACCATGTTTTTTTAAGTATTCATCAACTTGCTTTTTAAATTCTGGAGTTAATGTATCTCCACCACTAACTACGCAGTTTAAACTAGAAAGTGCTCTTTTCCCTAGCTTAGTTTTCAACAAAGCTTCATATAAAGTAGGCACTCCTGTAATAAAATTGGGATTATATTTCTTTATTAATCCTCCAAATTTTCTCGGACTAAAATCAGGAACTAAAATCACCTTCATCCCTATATACAAAGGAGTATGAATTGAAACTCCTAAACCAAAACCATGGAATATTGGCAATACTGCTAAAATAGAATCCCCAGCTTTTGCAGGATCACAAGCTATATGACATTGCATTGCTAAAGCATTAAAATTCATATTACTTAAAACAATTCCTTTAGGATTACCTGTTGTTCCTCCACTATATAAAATAACCGCCTCATCATTAGTATCTCTCTTAACCGGTTCTAAATCCTTATAATCAATTCCTAATTTAATTAAATCACTATAAAATATTGCCTTTTCATCTTTAACAATCTTATTCTTTCTACCAGAAAAAAACCAATACATTGCTCTTTTAAAATTACTCATATCATCAGATATACTACTGACAATTATTCTTTCTACAGATGTTTTACTAATAATATCAACTAATTTATCATATACTAAATCAATTGTTAAAATATACTTACTTTTTGATTCATTAAGATAAAACATAATCTCATTACTACTAGATAATGGATGTATCATACTAGCAGTAGCCCCAATCATATTAATAGCATAAAAAGTAATTATAGCGACAGGAGTATTAGGCATACATATTGTAACCCTATCCCCTTCTTTAATTCCTAACTCAATTAAAGCACTTGCGCATTTCTTAACTTTAACTATAAATTCTCTATAAGTTACTTTTTTTCCAAAATATTCATAAGCATAATGATAAGGATACGATTCAGCAGTTTTATTAACAAATTCAAAAATAGTTAAATCTGGATAGTCAATATTATTATTAGTACCGTAATATTTATACCATGGCTCTCTTTTTGTCACTTTATCTAAAAATTCATTAATTAATTTACTTATGATTATTAATGTTGACCTTATCACTAGCATTATCCTCCAATAACTCTGGATTATTAAGTATATATTCAAGCATATTTACACATTTAGCAAAATATACTCCATCAGCAATCCTCTCATCTAAAGTAATTCCAAAATCACATACAAATCTTTTCTCTTCTTTTCCTGAAACTACTCTAATATCTTCTTTAATCTCACCAATCGTACATAGTATTGAATTAGTTCCAAAATTAGTTAAATTATGATAAATACCATCACAATGAATACTTCCTAAATTAGATAAAATAATACTACTATGATATATACTATCCTTAGTAAGTGATCTAGGTAACATATCATGACTATCAAGAATTTTAACCATCCACACGATAAAAGCCATAATAAATTTAGGTAATCTTCCTAACTTGTTAACAAAATCGTCTGTTTTACCAACATTTTTACTTCTAATTTTTTTAACATCTCCACTTATTTTTTTACTAAGAGTATCTACATTATCGTCTTCTAAAACACGAATAACTTTTAAAAATTCACTTGCTTCATCTGAAAAATCAGTCTTCGCCACAAAAGATAAAGTTACTTCATTTCTTTGATATTTATTTCCGCCAATAATAAATCTATTAAGATATGGATTATTATATACAATCTTTGCAGCAGCCATCGAAAATAGATGAAAATAGGTTATATTTTCATTTATTTTCTTTTTCTTTTCCATATATTTAACTAAATTAGTAACATCAATAGTCTTTGATATATATACCTCAGCTTCACTTCTTCTAGGTTTCAAATAATATAAAAACCTATCAAATCCACTCATCTTTATCTTCTTACCATCTCTACGATTTTTCATACTAACTCCTATTCTAAAACACCAACGTAATAATTCTTCTTACCTTTTTTAATTATAACATATTCATCAAACATAAAATCATTATCTGAAATAACATATTCCAAGTCATTAAGCTTATTACCATTAATACTAATTGCATTTGAAGTAATAAGTTCCCTAGCCTCCCTTTTACTAGAAGCAACATTCATTGAAATTAATAATGATATAAGATCAATATTTTTACTAACATTTATTTTCTTATAACCCTTTAATATTTCTTCTAATTCACTTTCATTTAATTTTTTAAATTCTCCAGTAAATAATACTTCACTCATCATTTCAGCCTTTTTATATTCTTCTTCACCATGTAAATCTGTAATAATTTCTCTAGCTAAAGCTTTATGCGCTTCTCTTAAATGAGGATTCTCATTATTTTTTCTCTCTAACTCTTCAATCTCTTCTTTACTTAAAAAAGTCAACATTTTTAAATACTGAATAATCATACAGTCTTCCAAATTAATTAAATATTGATATAATTCATAAGAAGATGTTTTATTTTTATCTAACCAAAGAGCATTTCCTTCTGTCTTTCCAAACTTCACGCCATGACTATCAGTAACAAGCGGCATAACCATTCCATAGATTTCTTTACCAAGTTTCTTTCTAACTAGTTCTATTCCAGAAGTAATATTCCCCCACTGATCAGATCCTGCTACTTGTAAAGTACAACCTCTATTTTCATATAAATACATAAAATCAAGTGCCTGAAGAATCATATAAGAAAATTCCGCATAAGTAATTCCACTTTCTAATCTAGATTTTACTTTATCCTTAGCAAGCATATAATTAACATTAAAATATTTTCCATAATCACGAAGAAAATCTATTACATTTATATCTTTAGTCCAATCATAATTATTGACAACCTCAAACCCAAAAATTCTCTCTGCTTGCTCCTTTAATCCTTTAAAATTATGTTCTACTTCTTCCTTAGAAATCATTGGCCTTTCTGCAGTAGGTTTTGGATCTCCAATTAATCCTGTTGCCCCTCCTACTAATAATATTGGCTTATGTCCAGCTTTTGCTAATCTTTTACTAATTAAAAAAGATGAATAATGCCCAATATGCATAGAATCAGCTGTTGGATCTGTTCCAATATAAAAAGTTAAACTCTCATTATTTAATTTATCTATTAATGCTTCATCACTAATATCCTGTATTAACCCTCTCCATTTTAATTCCTCATATAAATTCATTTCTATCTCCTCATTTCTACCTATCTTATTTTCTAGAACCTCGTTTTTTCTCTACACTTTCTTCTAAATCTCTCATAACTCTATAATTATAATGATTCTGCCACAAAGGTATTATATCATCACCAGGCATCATTCCATATTTATTATGTTTCTCCACTAATAAATTATATAATTTTAAAGGAGTAATATCAACCCCTTCGTTATATAATTCTAAAAGAGATTCATTTAATAATTCTTCCATATATCCACCAAAAGTTTTCCAACCACCAGCATTAGACCCCATTGTCGATTTTATTTTTATATTTGATGTTTTATCACAAGTTCCCATTGAAATAAAATAATAAGAATCATCATCAATACCAATACCAAACATTTTTCTTACATTAAATTTTTTAGTTATCTTATATATTTCAGGATCTTTTTTTAATTCTTCTAATAAATTAACTGTAGATGACAAATTTTCTAAATCACAATAAAGTATAATCGCATCTGCTTCCCAATAATTTTTCCATCCACATATAACACCTAATTCTAAAGCTTTCTTCTTAAGTGCCTCAATAAATTTACTACCATCTTCATAACTTATATCTTTATTATTACAAATTGTAATTCTATAATCATATTTTCCTAATTTTACTCCATCTATTAACGGAGTAACTGTATCAATATATAAAAAACGATCAGAATCTTCAGACCTATCTCTTAATCTATATGTAGCTTCGCAATACTCATTATCTAAAATATTATTTTCTCTTCTTAGTTTTAACCATTCTTCAATATCTTTAATACAATCACTTTTATATTTAAAACTATTCGATTTTAACATTAACATATTTAAAATTTTAAGAGATGAACTCAATTTGGTATTTACTACTGTATCATCCATACTTCTACTGTCAACTAAATCATCATCATTAGGTACTCTAAAACTAGGTATATTACCACTCTTAGAAGACCTAACCTCTTCATCTACACTTCCATCTTGATAATAAATAGTTTTCTTATCTCCCATATTGACAATAAGTTTAATTTCTTTATTACTATGATTATTAAACAAACTCATTAAATCCTCCTTTTATATATAAAAAGAATGATACCAAAGGAGTCAATTAAGACGGTACCATCCTTTTATTAACTTAATTATATAACGGTCTAACCCGATTTAGCTAAAAATATGTAATTCATTATCAAAAGCATATTAGTTTCCACCAGCCACTAACTCTCTTTAAATTATTTTAATAACTACTCTTTTATTTTTAATACCAATTATCAATCACATAAAAATTATATCAAATTTTTTTTCATATAGCAATAACTTTATTTGTTACTTAGATTAAGCCTTCTTATTTTTGCATTATCCTTATCATAATTTTTTGGGTTTATTCTTAATACCTCATTAGGAAAATCTAAAAACATATTTTTCCCAGTTAATCTAACTACTTCTAAAATACCTTTATCAAGAAGAGGCTGAATACATTCTTCATAGATTTCTATTACACTTTTAAATGTATTATTTCTCCTATAAATAGAAGCAAATGTAAGCACATTAATCTCCCCATTCATCGAAAGAATATAATTTAAAGTTTGGAAGTCACCAGTATCCATTTTAGAAGTAACGCTATGATTTATTTGATTCATTATTAATTCTTTTTCCAATTCTATCTTTACATTAACCATCATGTATTTTATAAAAAAACTAATATCTGCATATTTTTTTGTATCTATAATAGACTGATCATAGTTTTTCTCTCCATTAGTAATAGCTCTATTAAAAATAATATATGGATATGCCTGATTGTTAAGTAAATACCACATTGCTAATGTTCTACTAGTTCTCCCATTAACATCAAAATACGGATGTATATAAACGAAATAAAAATGCATAATCTGTGATTTTATAAACGCATCAGTAGCTGTACCCGTTACCCTTTCATCAACAAAATCAAAATAATATTTTATATATTTTGGTATCAAATCATATGGTAAGCCTTGATCAAGAACTGTATCTAATCTTCCATTTTTCAATATATATACAGGTGCTTCTCTATATAAACAACCCATATTAGATAAATCAGTCACTGAAATCAACCCTTCACTAAGTATTGTATATAATTCATGTAAATGCCTCTCATCAATAATTCTATGAGTTAGAATATATTTATATCCCCTATATAAATTAATAATTCTTCTCCTACGCTCTATTTCTTCAATTTGTGATGCCTCTCTAATTACTTTTTCTATAAATAAAACATCATCATTAATTCCCTCAATTGTATTATTAGATTTTATTTCTTGATTAAATAATATTTTTTTTACAAATCTCCTATTATTTATTTCATCAAAATCATCTAAAAATCGTTCTAATTCCTCTTTTATTTCTTCAAAGTATTTATCGTTAATTGCTAAATTTCTTTTTCCATGCATCGGCAAATTTAAATATTCCATAAAACCACCTGACAAATATTATAGCACAAAATTACTCAAATACTTTTATTTTCTATATCAGAAACAATTTCTTTTATTTTTCTAAACCTATGATTAAGACCAGACTTTGTAATTTTTATTCCATCATTAGACATAATAACACTAAGTTCTGCTAAACTTGCCTCTGGATATTTAACTCGATATTCAATTACCTCTTTCAATTTTGAATCTATTAAATCTAACATATTAAACTTTTTAAGTTTTTCAATATCACTTAATTGAGATGAAGCTGTAAAAAACACTTTATCCATATTAGCTTGTTCACAATTATTTAATCTATTAGTCATATTTTTATGATCCCTATATATTCTTATATCTTCATAATACATTACACCATTATATGCCTTTATAATTCTAAGAAAATCACTAATCTTTTCTGCCTCTTTAATATAAATCATATATTTTTTTTCTCTTTTAATAATTTTACTATTTAATTCTAAATTATTAAGCATCTTATTAATAAATTTAGCATATTCTAAACTATCTACTAAAAATTCTAAATGATATTTTGATGTCTTTGGATCATTTACACTACCAGATACTAAAAATAATCCCCTAAGATAAGCCCTAATTAAATCATCATCTGATATTATATAATCGAGTGGTATACTTAAATACTTACCATCTCTTATAATTGATAAGTCATTTAGTATTTCCACTAATTTATTTTTTATCGTCAAAATATAACTAAAACCACTATTAAAATATTTTCTTCTTACTGTTATAATTGAATTAACATCATATATATCTTTAAAAAGTTTAAAAATTCTTCTTGCAACAGCATTATTTTCCACATATATAACTATATTTTCATTTATTAAAGCACTATTTCTAACAATTGCTGATAATTCTGAAATAAGTTCCTCTTTTGAAGAAGATACCCTCGCAACTTCATTTTTTATATCCAAAGAAAAGCTCATAATTAATCCTCCTTGGTCAAATAAGTAAATACTTCCAATGCTGTCCTAATAGGATCATGTCTTACTTGATTATTATTAATACTAAGTAAATCAGCCATAATTAATTTAACACCAAGTTTATCAATATTATCCTTATCCATCATAATTTGTGAACTTTTTTCCTCTTCATATAATTTTAATATATCATCAGAAACAATTGCATTATTTACTAAAACAACATCTATAAAGTTCTTATCAACATATCTGTTGATTTCTTTTATACAATCAGAAACCATATATCCATCCGTCTCCCCATGTTCACTCATGATATTACAAATATACATTTTCTTAGCCCTTGATTCTTTTAAAGCCTTCTTTACTTCATCAGTTAATAAATTAGGTATAATACTTGTATATAAACTACCTATTCCAATAATTATTAAATCTGCTTCTTCAATTGCTTTAAGTACATCATCCGTTGTTCTAACCTTATTTTTATAATAAACAAAATCAATATGTTTTCCAGCCTTAGTAATATTACTCTGTCCCTCAATACATTCTCCATCAGTAGTACGAGCTACTAATACCGCCTTATCCTCAGTAAAAGGCAAAACACGACCTTTAATGTTTAAAATTTTAGATAAAGAAACTAAACTATCAGTTAAACTACCGGTAATATTATACATTGCTGTAAGCAATAAATTACCCATAGCGTGTTTATCTAAATCACTATATGTATTAAATCTATATTGCAAAAGTTCCTCTACTAAAGGTTCTACTTCTGACAAAGATACTAAAACATTCCTAAGATCACCAACTGCCGGAATATTAAATTCTTTTCTAAGTCTTCCTGTAGAGTACCCATCATCAGCTACTGTAACAATTGCTGTAATATTTATTGGAAACAATTTTAAACCTCTAAGTAAAGTTGATAACCCTGTTCCCCCACCAATAACAACAACATTTTTCATAATCAATCACCACTGTTATTTTATCATATTCCAAAGAAAAAAGAAATATTAGCACTATTTGTTATTTAACTCTTCTAATATTTCTTTAATAATAACTCTTTCATCAAAAGGATATCTTACTCCCTTAACTTCTTTATAATCTTCATGCCCTTTACCAAGCAGCATAATAATATCACCTTTTTTACCATTTAAAATAGCATGCTTAATTGCCTCTTTTCTATCAGGTATTATTACATATTCACACTTTTTATCAAAATTTTTCATAATATCATTAGCAATACTATCAAAATCTTGATATCTATTATTATCTTCAGTAATAATACACTTATCTGAATATTTAGAAGCAATTTCACCCATCTCATATCTTCTATCTCTACTTCTATTTCCACCGCAACCAAAAATAGTAACTATTCTTCCAGGTTTGTATTCTCTAATAGTAGTAAGAATACTTTCTGTACTAACACCATTATGAGCATAATCTATAAGTAATGTAAAATCATCTGATACCCATACTGGCTCAACTCTTCCTTTTACCGAAAAATTACTAAGAGCCTTTTTCATATATTTAACATCTATACCAAGTAAATAACATGTTTGTATTGCAGCTAAAGCATTATAAGAAGAAAATTCACCAGGACTACTAATTTCAAAAGTATCCTTAATAATTCCATCAGTTTTAATCTTTATTCCCATATAGTTAGCATCATATATTAAATCTAAAGAATCAACTCTTAAATCAGCCTTCTCATTATAGCCATAAGTATTAATTGAACAATCTCCCCTAGATACCATATCATAAAAATATTTATCATCTATATTAAAAACTCCATAATTACACTGACTAAATAATTTTCCCTTACTATTGATATAATCTTCCATATCAGTATGTTCAAATTCTCCAATATGATCTTGTGTTAAATTAGTAAATACCCCAATATCAAAAACAATATCATTAACTCTCCCATATTTTAAAGCTTGACTAGAAACTTCCATTATCATATATTCTATCTTATCATTAACCATTTCATTCATATACTTTAAAGTATCATAAGATTCTGGCGTTGTATTCTTAACTGGATAATACTTTTTTCCAATATAGACACCTGTAGTACCTATTAATCCACATTTTTTTCCCGATTCTTCCAATATTTTTTTTATCATAAAACTAACTGTTGTTTTTCCTTTAGTACCTGTAATAGCTATTGTCTTCATCTTATTTTGTGGATATTTAAAAAATCGCATTGCCAATTTAGATAAAATAATTCTTGTATCTTTTACTTTAATAACTGTTATCTCGCCATCACATGATACATCTTCAGAAACTAAAATAGCAATTGCACCCTTCTTGATAGCATCATTAATATATAAATGCCCATCATTTTCACTTCCAGAAATAGCCACAAATAAATAATCATTTTTTACATTTCTAGAATCATATGCAATATCCTTAATTTCAATATCCATATTTCCTTTTACTAATGTATATGGAATTTTATCAAATAAATTTTCTAATTTCATATATCTCCTATTCCGGTATAACTACCTCTACACCTTCATTAAGTAATTCATCTTTAAATTCTTCTTTAAATACCACTAACTCTTTTTTTATAACATCTGGATAAACAGCCTTTGTTGATTTAATAGCTTCATATATATGTTTAAATTTAACCTCTACCTGATTATCAAATAATGCTGCCGAGAAACATTGTCTAAGAACGGTTAATGCTATATCAGGATATCTACTAGAAATTTCATATACTCTTTTATATTCACTAGTCATATTAACAATAAACTTACATATATTTTCTTTTATAAAATCTGTATAATTAAATTTAACACCAGTTTGAATTTCTATCTTAGGTATTGTTCTCATTAATATTTCTACACACATCTCTTGTGTTGGTTCAGAAATATCAATTCTTTCAAATCTCCTAACAAAAGCTTTATCACGAAGAATATATCTTTCATACTCATCAACTGTAGTTGCTCCAATTAACTTAACAGTACCTCTTCCAAGACCTTCTTTAAACATATTTGCTAAATCAAGTGGTCCACTATTTCTTCCACCCATCAACATATGAATTTCATCAATAAAAAGTATTACCTTATTCATGGTTTTAAGCTCTTTTACAAGTTCAACAACCCTATTTTCTGAAGATGTTCCCCCAACTAACGAAGGTGTACTAATTTTATATACAGAATAACCTTTAAGTGCATTTGGCATATCACCCATTTGCATCCTATAAGCAAGGCCTTCAACGATAGCCGTCTTACCAATACCTGGTTTTCCTACTAAACAAGCTGACTTTTCTGGAGTTAGTAAAACCATCACTAATTCTTTTAGTTCCTTGTCTCTAGCCACTGCTGGGTTAACCAAATACTTAACTTTAGTTAAATTTTCGCCATATTTTTCTAATATACTATTACTATCCATAACATCACCTATTTTCCAAGTACAATTACCAAAGCCACACTAAACCCAGTAATAATTAATGATAATATATATAAAATACTAACATACCCATAAGATTCTTTTCTCCTAGATACATGTTCTAAATCTTCAGGTAATTCTAAATTTTCAACATACACAGGCAATCTACTTTTCATAATAACTCCTTTAATCTATTTTTTATATTTTTATCATCTATAACATCAATTATCTTTTCTAGTTGCTTACTTTTTCTATATAATCCCAAAATATTTTCATATTCATATAATTTACTACATACCCCTTTTATACATTTATGAATTGCATTTCTACTTTTATCTACATTCTCTGCTATCTCAGATAATGATAAATTATCAAAATAATACCATTCAAAATAGTCTTTTTGATTATCACTAAACAACTCCCCATAATAATCATATAAAATAACTAATAGTTCTTGCTCTTCCATTATATTATCCTCATCACCATATAAAATAAAGCCCCTATAATAAGTAATACTCCAACTACATACAAACCATACATTAATTTTTTATTATTATCATCTTTTATATAATAACAATAACTAAATAAAAATAAAGATAGCCATAATAAAAATGCCGAAATAAATGCCGTATTAAAAAATACTAATCCTAGTAAAATTAAAGCAATCAACAAAACCCCTATCATAAATATTTTTATTTTCTTTTTATTATCCATTCTATCACCTATAAATCCTTAAATAATCCATAAATATACTTTTCTATATCAAATGCTTCTATTTGCTCAACCCTTTCACCTAGTCCAACAAACTTAACAGGTATATTGACTTCTTCTTTTATCGCCAAAACAATTCCTCCTTTAGCAGTACCATCCAATTTTGTTAAGACAATCCCTGTAATATCTGTTATCTCTTTAAACGATTTTGCTTGACTAATACCATTTTGCCCAGTAGTTGCATCAATTACCAATAAAGTTTCATGAGGAGCAGATGGAATAATTTTCTTAATAACTCTATTTATTTTAGATAATTCATCCATTAAATTACTTTTATTTTGAAGTCTACCAGCTGTATCAATTAATACTAAATCATAGTTATCTTTCTTAGCAATCTCTAACCCATCATATATTATAGAAGAAGGATCTTTTGAGTTACCACTAACTACCTTAATATCTGTTTTATCTCCCCATAATTTTAACTGTTCAATAGCTCCTGCTCTAAAAGTATCACCTGCTATCATCAACACTTTCTTACCTTTATTTTTATACATCGCCCCTAATTTACCAATAGTAGTAGTCTTTCCTACACCATTAACACCTACAAATAAGATAACTGTAGGTCCATTATCTACAAAGTTAATCTTACTATCAATTATATTATTACCTACATACATAATAAATAATTCATCCACAATTACTTCTTTAAGAAAACCACTATCAACAATATTTTCCTTCTTTACACGTTCTTTTAACTTATCTACAAAAGTCATTACTGTATTAACACCAATATCCGCCATTATTAGTATATTTTCTAATTCTTCAAAATAATCTTCTGAAATATTTTTATATTTCTTGGATAAATTACTTAATTTACTGACAAATTCTTTTCGGCTTTTTTCTAATCCCGTATCGTAATTAACTATCTCTTCACTACTTTTTTTATTACTAAATGTTTTTTTTAACTTATCAAATAACCCCATAAAACCTCCACACTAATAATTATTTTTTACATAACAAATAATCTTTTCTTTTTTATTTTCTAATTTTTTCATAACAATTAATCTTTCTATATCATCTATAATTTTGCCAATATAATTACCAGGTTCTCTATTTAAACAATAAGAAATATCAGTACCTTTAATATTAATATCTTTTCTAGAATAAATTGGTAAATCATAATATATATCATTAATTTTCTTATAGTCAATTCCCTTTATAGAACCAACAACAGTTGAAACATAAAGTCCATATTTATATACTGTATAACTATCTAAATCTGATAATAACATTTTTTTAATATTACTTATCATTGATTTTTCAACCTTTGAAAAAGGATACTTTGAGGACATCTTTAGTTGACTCCAAATACCCATTATATCATCACATAATACAATATCAGCTAAATTATCTATTTCTAAATACTTATCTATCCCTAAAGATATAATTAATTCTCTGCTTTTTTCTTTATTTTTCGAAGAAAAAATTTTTTTAAGCTCATCCATTTTCCTTGAATAAGATAATTTTTTAAGTAAATATCCATACTTTTTTATATAATTCATCGTTTTTTCATCAATAGAAAAATTTAATGTTCCAGCAAAACGTATTGCTCTTAAAATTCTTAAACTATCCTCTTTAATACGATATCTAGGATTACCAACCGTTTTAATAATTCTTAAATCAATATCTTGTTTACATGACAATAAATCTAATAAATTTTCATCTTTATCAATACATAAAGTATTAATTGTAAAATCTCTTCTTAATAAATCCTTTTTTAAATCCATTATATATTTAATCTTTACTGGCTTTCTATTATTCTCATATTTAATATCTTTTCTAAAAGTAGTTACATCAAATCGATATTTTTTATAAATTATTTTAACCGAACCATATCCATAATCACTAACATTTTCAGTCTCAAAAATATCTACTATTTCTTTTGGTGTTGCATTTGTACAAATATCAATATCATTTGTTTTAATATTAAGTAACATATCTCTTGGATATCCACCGACTATATAAGCTAAATATCCATGCTTATCAAAAATATTTAACACTTCAATAGCCTTATTATACATATAACCACCCACAATAATTATATCATAAATATTATAATTTATATACATTATAAAAATAGTTTACATTAATATTTATTGTATTTTAATTAAAAAATTGTCAATAATATACTTGAAAGGAATGATTACATGCATCCACCAAAAAATTATTATCTAAATGACTATTTTGATATATTTAATATGCAATACAATCGAGAAAAAGAATATATGAAAACAGACATATATGAAAAAAATAACAAATACGTTTTAGAAGTTGATATTCCAGGCGTAAAAAAAGAAAATATTAAAATAAACTATGAAAATGGCTATCTTACGATTAGTGCTACTAAAAATTCTTTATCTTCTTCACCCGATACATACATAAGAAGAGAACGTTTATATGGTGAAATAAAAAGAAGTTTTTATATTGGAATGAAAAAAGAATCAGATATAAAAGCAATATATAAAGAAGGAATTTTAACCATTGCTTTTCCAAAAGAAGACATCTCAAAAAATCCTCTAAAAAATATTTTAATATCATAAAAAAATCACATTTTAGTGATTTTTTTATTAATATTATCTTTGGTCACTAATAGTTGCTTGACTATTACTATTAATTAAGGCTGATAATGGATCATATGGAGGCCCCGTAACTGTACCTGATAACAATGCAATATCGACAGCATTTTCAGGAATTCCCCAAGAATTACCAGAAAACAAAAATAGTGTCCTATCAACAACATATCCTCGTGTATTAAATGCCATATTATCCATAATAATTCCTGTTGAGTCAGGGTTTAAATATGCCGGCTGTCTCAAATTATAAAAAACATTATTACGTGCCAATAAATTAGTTGATCCTACCTGAGTTACAAACCCACTATTTACTATCCAAGTAGAAGAATCACCAGATTGATTAGGACCATATATCTTACAGTCTAAAATTTGATTACCATCTCCAGATATTTGTATAAATTCAACAGGATATGGCACATTACTAGTCATGGTAAGGCCTTTAATAGTAATATTCTCGCCAGTACATAAAAAAGGTACAACTGGTGTCTCTAACAAAATTAATGAACCGGCTCTCCCTTTTAATATTAAACCCGGAATATTTAAATTAATCTGTTGAGCAATTGAATAAGTCCCACTTAAAAGATTGATAACCCCATTGGGGCGTGATACTGCTAAAGCCTCTTCGATTGTCTGAAATGGATTCTCTTGACTTCCATCTCCACCAGGAGCCGCTGTAGATTGAACATACAAATTATATGGATTTGCTTCTAACTACCTGTTGGGCCTGTTGGTCCTATATCCCCAGTTGGGCCACTACTCCCACTATTATTAATTGAAAAACACAACCCAGACAAAAATTGACAAAAATGTATTTTATCACTATTATCCTTGTTAATATTCATAAAACCAGCTCTCTATAAATTCTCAAAAATATTATATGAATCATTATGAAAAATAGTTAATTAAATATAATTAAATTTTTAACATAATAAAAAATAACCTTTAAACAAAATGCTTAAAGGTCTCTTTTTTTACTTTATCTAATGAAATAATCTTAAAACATCATTAAAGGTTACATATATTAAAAGTGCAATTATTAGCATAAACCCTATTGAATGAATAATATTTTCTACACGTTTTGAAACAGGTTTTTTAAATATTTTTTCAATTATTAAAAATAATATTCTTCCACCATCAAATGCTGGAAAAGGAAGCAAATTAATAATTCCTACATTTATTGATAAATATGCAATTAAATATAATATTGCTTCTAATCCTTGTTGTGCTTGTGAATCAACAATAGAATATATTCCTACTGGTCCTGACAATTGATCAACCCCAACTCTACCAGTAAACAAATATTTTATAGTATCCCACATGCTTCCAAATAATGATATCGTTTTACTACATGCATATTTTATTGAATTAACAAAACCATACTGCTTATCATAATTTGTTGTAATTCCATATGCATACATCTCATTACCATCTTCATCTACTTCTTTTAATGGTTTTATAGTATAAGTTTCGATACTGCCATCAGTTTTCTCTACTTCAAAAGAAATTTCTTTTCCATTACTTGTCTGAAGTTTTATTAATGCCTTATCCCAACTATTTACTTTTTTACCATCTAAAGATAAAAGTAAATCGCCAGCTTCAAGCCCAGCTTCTTTTGCTGGATAACCATCTACTACAGAACCAATATATGGTTTAGTAGAAACCGCTCCGTATATCAAAGCACTAATAAATAAAATTATAAATGCAAAAACAAAATTATTAAAAGCACCTGCAAACAATACTAAAAACCTTCTAATAAAATTTTTATTACACATTTGTCTATCTTTTGGTATTTTTTCATCTTCAACATCTTCTCCAGCAATCATGACATATCCACCCAAAGGAATAGCTCTTATGCAAAATTCAGTCTCTCCACCTTTTTTCTTTTTACCATATATCTTTTTACCCATTCCTATTGAAAATTCATATACATATATATTTGATAATTTTGCAAAAATGAAATGACCAAATTCATGAACCGCTACAATTGCCCCTAAAATAAGAATAAACCAAATAAGTGATAACATATTATCGCCTCCTAAATAATACTAAGTATCAAAGACAATCCTAATGATACATAAATTACACTATCAAATCTATCTAAAATTCCACCATGACCAGGAATTAAATTTGAATAATCTTTCTTATTAAAAAATCTCTTTATACTACTAAATATTAAATCTCCTAATTCTGATAATATTGTTAAAAATATACAAAGAACAATTACTAAAGCAAAAGACATTCCTCCAACAACATTATAATAATATACAGCTCCAATAAGAACCCCCATAATTATTCCTATTAAACTTCCTTCTACCGTTTTATTTGGAGATATTGAAGTAAGCTTATGTTTTCCTATCAAACTACCGCCAATATAAGCATATGTATCAGCAATAAAAGCTATTATAAATATAAATACACATTTAGCAATATTTGTATCTCTTAAATATATTATATTACCAAACGATAATCCTAAAAAATAAACTATTCCAAGAACATATAAAAAATCATTAATGTTATATAATTTATTATCATTAATAAATACAATTGGTAAACTAAGTAATATTAACGGAAACAATATTACTACATTCATATCAAATGTATAAAATGTATTATTTAAAGTAATAAGGATTAATCCAATTATACCTAAAAATTTAATATACTTAAGTTTCTTTAAATTATCTTTATACTTAATATCAAAAAATTCATTAAATCCTAATATTGAAATTAATAACATTATTACTCCAAATAACTTGCTACTCACAATTAAACAAAAAATAAGAATTGCAAGCAAAATTACAGCACTAATCGTTCTTTGCTTCATAAACACCATTCTTTCTAAACTTGATTATACTAAAAAAAAAGAATTAATACAACAATATTCTTTTACCTTTACATATTTTAGTTATATAGTTGTAATTATGAAACATTTTTTACCAAATTTCCTCTTTCACAACGGTTCCCATAATGATCTATCAAATTATTATTTTTATAAACAGCCACTATTTCACAATTGTTTGAACATCTACCACAACTAACTATTTTCGTCTTTATTTCAAGATTATCAATATCAAAATTGAACACCGTCTCCTTTTTACTATTCTTTGACAATACTGCAATTCCAAAAGCACCCATAAGATGAGAATTTTTATTAACTATTATTTTCTCCCCAGTAATTTCTTCAAATGCTTTAACCACTGCTGCATTTTTACTAACGCCACCATTAAAAACAATTGGACTAGATATTTTTTTCCCTTTGGCGACATTATTAATATAATTCATTGCAACTGCACGACATACGCCAGCAATAATATCCTCTTTTCTATACCCTGCTTGAATTTTATGAATCAAGTCAGACTCTGCAAATACTGTGCATCTAGCCGCTATATTTACTCTATTTTCACTACTAAAAGCTACTTTAGCAACATCTTCAATTTCTATATCCAATCTTTTTGCCAAAGAAGATATAAAAGCTCCCGTGCCCGCTGCACATAGTGTATTCATTGCATAATCGTAAACAACACCATCTTTTATCAAAGTTATTTTTGAATCCTGCCCCCCTATTTCAAAAATCGTCCTTACATCAGGGTATAATCTAATTGTTCCAATTGCATGAGCAGTAATTTCATTTTTTATAGTACTAGCTCCTAACATAGTCCCAATTAATTTTCTAGCAGATCCTGTAACTCCAACTGAAACGACTTGATACTTATTAAGATCAATAAAACTACGCATATTTTTAATAACCTTTTTAACAGCCATTATTGGATTACCTTCTGTATATAAATAACTACTAGCTATTATATTATCATATTCATCTATTATTACCCCTTTGGTTGAAATAGAACCAATATCTATACCCATATATAATTTATTCATTTTTATCACCCAAAATAATTATATGACATGATAATTAAAAATATTGTCGAATAATAAATATACGTGTATACAATTCTGCTACATATTTTTTAAATTAAATATGAGAAAATATTAACAAGAGGTGAAATCATGGGCAATTTTAATCATAACAGTATATATGATACCGTAAGATACAATATTAGAAAATATCGTAAATTAAATAAAATGACACAACAAGAACTTGCTGATGCTTCTAATTTATCTCATGGTTATATTAGAGAAATTGAATCATTTACAATGGCTTCTTCCTTTTCATTAGATGCAGTTGAAAAAATTGCTAATGGATTAAACATAGAAGTAAAAAAATTATTTGATAAAATTGATGAATAATAATTTTTAATATTTTTATAGATAAATTAATTATAAAATCATTAACATTATAAAAGGAAACAAGAAAAGAATAAAAATCAATAACTTGATTTTCATTCCCCAACCCTTTGGGTTGGATTTTTTTCTTCTTAATTGTAAAATAGTATTATGAAAGAAAATATTATTAAAACTTATACGAACAAAT
>CALVON010000002.1 GCA_944350315.1 uncultured Bacilli bacterium
AAAAACATTATGGTTTTAATGATGACTGGTATTTATTTGGCGATACCGATCCAATTACTAATGGAAAACTAAGACATAGAAAAAATAAAAATTGTGAGTTAGCAGAAGTTAAACAAATTAGAATACATGATTTTAGACATAGTTGCGCATCACTTTTAATTAATAGTGGTGAAACAATAAATGTTGTTGCAAAGTATTTAGGACATACAAAAATAGATGAGACCTTAAATACTTATTCTCATCTATTTAAAAATCAAATGAATGAAATTGTAAACATTATCGACAAACTAAATTAAAATGGATACCTATTTGTGTACCTAATACATATATCAAATAGCTTAAAAACCTTTAATATAAACAAAAATGGAGCCTTTCGGCTCCTTCAGGGGGCACAGTACATTTGTTTGTAAATTTAGCAAAATGTCATTTTTTTAACAAAGCATTTTTTGTCTTAGAAAAAGTATGTTTTGTATTAAATTTAAAGAATATTAGCACCTTAAGGGAGCCCTAAAATTATTATTAAAATTAAGTTGTAATTTTCTACTATGTATGTCATTTATGACATTTTAGGTACCACATTTTTTACCTAAAACACTTGACTTTTTTCTTATAATAAGTGATTAATACAATACCTTTTGAAAGGAGGTATTTATGTGAAAGCTAAAGAAATATTAAACATATTAGCTACACCATGGTGTTCTAATCAAGATATTATGAAAATTGTTAATGTATCCTCTTCTACTGCCAGTAAAATTAAAAGATGTATTGAAATTGAATTTAGAAAAAAGTATCCAGATAAGTTTATGCCAGCACATTGTGTTCCAACTAAAGATGTCATTAAATATTTTGACATTGATATTGAATTTCTTAAATCAATTGCATATTTTGATAAAGAGATTAACGATGGATTACTTAAATAAATGTCTTATACTTGGAAGATATAGATCAATAACAATTATTGATGAGAATGTTCTTGTTTAGTTATTGATATAAACGACGAAGATGGATATATAACTATTCCTGTTATTACTAGCTCAGAAGTTGCAAAGAAAATATCAAATAATTGTGAAGAAGAATCATTAATCGGAATCAAAGGAAAAATTGATGCTAATGAGAATGGTTTGATAATTAGAGCTGAGAAAATTTCTTTTTTGAGGCATAAAGAAAGAGTCGATTAATTTCGGCTCTTTTTTTAGTATTCATTTTCATCAAGTAGATCGTTTATTATTTTTATTGTATAATCGTTTGAAATTTCATTATGTTTTTTATAAATATTATATTTGCATTTTTTACATTTTAATGGAACTCTTTTTTTAGAATGTGATAAATTATTATTGTTAAATTCTTTTATAACATTACCATTTGAATCCAATTCTAAATGCAAACTCGCTTTTTCATTCCATCCATAGTTTTTATATAATTTTTCTGTATAACACCAATAAACTACATAGTTATGTTTTTTTAATTCTTCTAATACATCAGTTCTAATATAAATAGCACCTGACACTGGATACTTATAAAAACTCTTAGCATTGTTATCACAAAGTATAATTTGATTACCATCTTTATCATCCCATGAAGATGTTCTAAAATTATATTTTAAATTCAAATACTTAACTAAACTTGGTGGTGGAAATGCCATATTAGTTTCTTTTATATCTGAAGAATTAGATTCAAAATTTGGAATACTCATGTTTTTACTATATTTTTCAGATGGATAGTCACTTACACTTCCATAATATCTTTTATTTTCAATAGTCAAATATCTTGAATCTTCATTGCCTACTAATTTTTCTTTAGGATTAAAAGCCATATAGCATGAATAATAAACATTTATAAAATCAACTACAAATAAATGAGCATCTCCGCCTATTAAACTCCAGCTATTATTATCACAAATAATAGGTTTCATCATTTTTTGGCAATTTTCTATTGATTCTTTTTTGCTTTTATACCATCTATAATTATTATTCTTATATAAATCTATATTTTCACAAATTCTATTATTCAATTTATCTACTAATTCGTTGTAAGGACTAACAGGCGAAGTTAAATAGATTTTTTCTTCGTCATACATAATATAAGAATAATTTTTATATCCAAAGGTTTTTTCATCATTATATACACTAAACTCACTTGTATAATAATTTGTCATTAACGATCCTAATAAAATATCCTGACTTAATAACAAAATTTTCTTTAAAAGTGAATCTTCAAATTTATTTAAGTGGATATCAAATTTTTCTTTTTCATAACAATTGTATCCATATATATTACATATATTTTTAAATATTTCTTGAAACAATATAAACATTCTCTTAGGATCAATATTAATAATATCAATTGGTTTCATATACTCTTTAAACAGACTATTTCCTACAGAATATTTACAATGTCCATTGTTTTTTATACATCTAAATTTCTCGTACAATTTATTATTATATTCATATATTTCTTTATTATCATTTAAAATAAAATTATTATACAGCGATAAAGTATTTCCATCAGTATATCGTTCAAATTTCAGTAAGTATTTTTCATATAAGTCTGCAATAAAGATAATCTGTTTTAAATCTAATTTTGAATCTACACTTATACTTTTAGAAATGATCATATTTATATTTTTTTTGTTCAATAACTGATAATCATTTTCTTTATTCAAATAAACTGATGTTCTATATACTATTTCAGCATCAATTTCTTCAGGATTAAAATATACATTTTTTATAAAATTTGTTATTTTTCTTGTCTTAGAAAGTTTAGTTAAAACATGTATTATGCCTTTTTTGATATATAGTTCATTAATCTTAGCATAAAATTCAATTAAATAACCCGCAAACCTATTGTTTTTATATGAAATATCATACACAACTTTTATTGCTAATTTTCTTATTCTCTCAACTGGTACAGACATTAGCCAAAAAGCATAATAAAAATACTCTTCTAATATATCAATTTCTTTTTCTAAAAAAGGCAAAGTATATACCATATTTTTTAAATGCATTAAGTATTCAGATTCTCTATATTTTACCAATAATTTCTTTTGAATATTTTCATTATCAAGTATTTTTTGATTCAAATAATTTTTACAATTAAAAGGTCTGTTAGAATATCCTCCTAATAATAAGAAAAGGTTTGGCACATTTTCATACTTAATAAATTTCTGTATGCACTTTATTTGATTATTATTGAATGAAATTTTTTTAAATATTTCTATATCTAATTCTTTACCTATATCTGATTTAAATATAACGCGAAGAGCCATATTAATATCTTTATCTTTATACTTATCCAATAGAACTAACGCAAATGCTTCATACATTGAATACATTTTATCTAACTTTTCATTAATAATATTAATAATATCATTCTCAGCTTTGTCTTTTATATAATCAAATAAAGATCTAGCTATAATATAATCTGATAATCTTTGTATAGTAAATAAAAAGTATACTGTATTATTATTCTCATATGAACCCATAAAATCATTTTGAACCATATTTTCTACAAAATAGTCAAATTTATTTCCTGCGATTGTTTTTAATTCATCTTCAGTTATTGAAATCTTACTATTATCAAACATGAATGAACCAATTTTTTTACAATTTTCCAATTTTCTAATCCACATATTCCCTTAATATAACTTTCCATTATAAAAGTCATTTGCGCTACACTCGGAAGTTTTTCTCCTTTAATTTTTGAATTAAATAGAATTTTATTTAACATTGTTAAATATAATGGATTATTTGATTCAATTACATCAATTAGTCTAACGGTTTCAACTCCATACGTTTCAATTAACTTTAATATACTTGATTCAAAATCTACTCCTTTAAAATCATATTCATTTATTAAAAGTCTATTTAACTGTTCGACTATATTATTTTTTAAAGAAGAAGTTCTATAGGTAATGATAATAT
>CALVON010000003.1 GCA_944350315.1 uncultured Bacilli bacterium
TTATGGATAATCTTGATAGTGCTATGAAACTAAGAAATGATAAAAAATACATTCAGCTATTAGACAAAGAAGCTAAAGAAAATGATTGGTCAAAGAAAGCTGAAGCTATAATTGATTTAATAAAAAAGGATGAATTACATGAACAATTATCTAAAACAAATATATCAAAAACCAAAAAATGAATTTTATGAACAAATTAATAACTCTTTAAAAAAAGGGAAGAAAGAATTTATTGTAACTGCTAATCCTGAAACTTTCATGATTAGTACTCAGGATAAAGAGTTAGAAAAAATAATATTAGATAAAAACAACTTAATTGTACCTGATGGTATAGCTGTTGTTAAAGCTTGCAAGAAAATTGGTATAGATATAAAGGAACGTATAACCGGTATTGAAACTTGTGAATACTTGCTTAAACTTGCAAATGAACAAGAACTTAGCCTTTATTTATTTGGTGCCAAAGAAGAAGTATTAGAAAAATTAACTGAAAAAATAAAAAAAGATTATCCTAAAATAAAACTACTTGGTGCAACGAGTGGTTATGTAGATGATAAAGATAAAATAATGAATGAAATAATAAAAAAATCACCAGATATATGTCTAGTAGCCTTAGGAATACCTCTACAAGAAAAACTAATTGCCAAGAATATAAATAAAGCAAAAAAGGGTATATTTATTGGTGTTGGAGGTTCTTTTGATGTGTTAAGTGGTACTAAAAAAAGAGCACCTAAACTCTTTATAAAACTAAATCTAGAATGGTTATACCGCATTATAACAGAACCCAAAAGATTGAAAAGATTTTGGAATAATAATGTCAAATTTTTATTTAAAATAAAAAAGGAAAAATAAAATATAATATGCTATTTATGATTAAAATGAAGAAGAATCTTTAAATATAGCCCAAGGAAGGCTTTTTTTCCACTCCATAATTTCTAGCTCATTTAAATTATGCACATAAATAGTAATTTGGGGTATTTTCATTAACTTGTTTATCAAGGATTTATCACCATAAGGAGATACACCAAAAATATCTAAACTTTCCGCATTATCTAAATCTTCATAAATATCTTTAGACTCTTTCAAAAATAAATCATCAGCAGGATATAAGGTATTACTAGGATAGTAAGGTGTTCCAACGTAACTAAGTTTATTCACTTTTTTATTATCTGGGACAAAAATAATTTCTCCAAGATCTAGCACAACAGGATTATCTTTAAAATAATCTTTAATTTCTGGATTATGAATTAAAATGTTAGTGGTAACACTTTGCCCATTATAATTTTGAAAAAATTTGCTAATATTCCCATGTAAATAAATACAGTTGTTGTTTTTATCCCATGACTCAATATAATTCAAAGTAAATATTTTATCATATTTATTCATTTTGGATGTGTATAACTCGGTTACTTGAGGTTCAATAAATTGATTATCAATTATAAAAAGAGCTCGTAGTGCTATAATCCCAATTAACTCAATAGTCCTATAGTTATCATTTTCATTAAATTTCCTTTTTTCATTAACCTTAGCCTGTATGTAATCAAATAGATGCCCAGCTAATTGCTCAATACCGATATATTCCTTAATTATATATTTATATATATCATCATAATTTAATTCATCTAAATATAACGCTTTCTGAAACAGTATTAATTTTTCTTTTAATTCTGTAAAGAATCTATTTTTAACCATATCAATATTTAAATAAAAATTATTATTTGCTAAATTAAGGCCATTACCAATTAATAATGATTTCATATTAAATTTTCCTCCAACATATTTATTACTAACATATATTATAGTATATAAGTAATAAAAAATAAAAAGTATTTATTCAGAAAAATTTTATTTAACACAATTTATTATTAATAAAAGAAAGCAGTTTGGACCAAACTTTCTAGAGTAGTATAATATTTTTTCAGATATATACTAAAAATTATTATATTTAAAATTAGTAGCTTTAAAGTGATTTTTCGAAATAAGGAATTAGTTTCTAAATTAGAAGCAAGTGGTCAAGTCAGTGGTCAAGTCAGTGGTCAAGTCAGTGGTCAAGTCTCTAGACAGCAAAAATTAATTCTAGATTATTGTATGATGCCAAAATCAACAAACGAGATAAAAGAGTATTTAGGCATAAAATCAAGAAATTATGTTAGAGAAAAAATAATAAAGCCATTGATAGAAAATAATTTCTTAGACTACACTAATAAAAATCATATTAATGCTAGCAATCAAAAATATATTACATTAAAAAAGGAAAAATAACTTTCCTTATTCAACCGTAACAGACTTAGCTAAATTACGAGGTTTATCAACATCTAAACCTTTTTCTTTTGCAATATAATAAGCTATAAATTGTAATGGAATAACAGCAAGTAATGGAGCAAGTATTGGATTAACTAAAGGGATACGAATAACTGTATCTTCCTCTATATTTTGATTAGTAACAAGTATTACTTTAGCCCCTCTAGATTTCACTTCTTCTAAATTACTCCAAGTTTTTTCGCTAGTTTTAGAATCGGTTATAATACCCATTACATAAGTCCCATTATCTA
>CALVON010000004.1 GCA_944350315.1 uncultured Bacilli bacterium
CTTTTACAATTTTGGTTAATACGTTTTGATAGACTTCTACTTCTGTACCCTTAAAAATATGTTTAACAGAATCATCTTTATCTAAGATTTGATAATAGTTATTTTTCCATGAAATAACATTACCACCGAGCATAGTCCTTTTATCTCTAATACATAGAATATTGGACAAATCAATATTATCCAAAGGAACAAAAGCACTATCTTCTTCTTTAGGTTCATAAGCATATTTTTGATAAGCATGATCTGAAATATTAGTAATCATTTCTGTTAACATAGTCATTAAAAAATTTACTTTTCTTTTATCTTTGTTTAATTTGGCACATGTAAAATCAATTATTTCTTGCCTGATATCTATTTCATTTTCGTCATAAGTATACCCTACACCATGTTTTATTTGCACATTATTATCTGTTTCAATTATATTCTCAGATGCTGTACTCATATACTTTAAATAACCTGATTTTTTAACATAATCTCTTACATCATTCTTCTCTGGTAAATTTCCTTTCCAAGAAATTGGTAATAGTTTTGTCCCTCTTGTGCTACTAATTATAGTTAATAAATACATTAATGCATCACTTGTAATAATTTCAGTACTTTTCATATCTATAAAATATAATCTAACAAAATTTATATTTTTTGATTTTAGCAAAAATCTTATACTTTCTACACATTTAATTATATGATTTAAAAATTGAATTGTTTCTTCAGGATTTTTAGTTATACTAAATATCCTAGGCACTACAAACGTTTTTGTTGGAATTTGACTTTGTGTACGATTTTTTCTTTTATATTTTTTTTTGATGAATTATTACTTGTTTTTCTTTGAGTTCTTTTTATAAGATTTTTTTCATTTTGTTTTTTCTTCCAAAATTTATACTCAGTTGATTTTACTCTCACAGCCAAACCTCCTACTACATATTATCTTAGATTCAATTATTTATCATATTATAAATCTAAACTATCTTTATTTAATAAGAATTCTTGAATACCTATTATTAGGATTCCATCTTCATTTCTCCATAACTTAATATTATCTTTTACAACAATTATTTTTTTGAAACTATCCCCTATATTATTTAAGGATTTAGATTCTTGTAAAGTTTTTTCTGGAGTATCTAAGTTAAGTGCCGATTGAATATAATATCTTTTGTTTCCTTGATTACATACAAAATCAACTTCTAATTGCTTTCTAGCGCCACCTTCTCTTATTTCAACAACACCAACATCTACATTATATCCTCTTATCAGTAATTCATTATAAATAATATTTTCCATTAAATGATTTTCTTCTTGTTGTCTAAAATTAAGTTTGGCATTTCTTAATCCTATATCTGCAAAATAATATTTTTGTGGTGTCTGAATATATTTTTTTCCTTTAACTTCATATCTTTCTGCTTTTTCTATCAAAAATGAATCCAATAAATAATCCATATATGATGTCACTGTATTTTTTGATATATCAGTTATACCATTACTTATAAAAGTATTATATATTTTTTGGGGATTTGTTAGTGATCCAACAGAGGAAGAAAGAATATTTATTAAAGTATCTAATATGTCTGCTTTATCAATATTATTTCTATCAATTATATCCTTCTTATATGTTAATTCATATAAACTAACTAAATATTTACTTTTTTGCTCATCAGTTCGTTGCTTCAAAATTAATGGCATACCACCATATGTTACATATTCATTCCAAGCCTCATGTTTATCTCCTTCATATGCATTGTAAAATTCACCAAATGATAAAGGAAATATTCTGATTTCATCACCACGCCCTCTAAATTCTGTAATAATATCACTTGATAAAAATTTTGAATTACTACCTGTAACATATACATCAACATTTCTCTCGTATAATAAACCGTTTAATACAAACTCAAATCCTTCAACTAATTGGATTTCATCTAACAAAACATAATACATATCCTTATCTTTAATATTTGATAAGATATATTCATTTAATAACTTAGGATCATGATATATTACATTATCTTCCCTATCTAACGCTAATTTAATAATGTGGTCTTCTTTAACACCACTTTCAATCAAATAATTATAAAAAATGTTGTTAAGCAAATAAGATTTTCCGCATCTTCTAATTCCTGTTAATATTTTAATTAAACCATTTTCTTTTCTTGCAATAAGCTTATTTAAATAACCATTTCTTTCAATTATTTTTTCGTTCATGAAAACACCTCACTTTATTTCATTGAACTTTTTTGCCATTTTTGGCATTTTTGTTCAATATAATTATATAACTTTTTTTGATATTAATCAATATTATCATTGAACTTTTTTGCCATTTTCGGCATTTTTGTTCAATCGTCTATATTATATGTATTTATATAGATTATATTCATTATACAGTTTTTCTTATAAATATTTTATTACAGTTAAAAAGACAAAAAATCGTACCCAAATCGTACCTAAAATAAATCTCACGCATCATATCCCTTACAAAACCTTATAAATTGGGGCAAAAAAAATGAAGAAGCTCTCGCTTCTTCTTCAGGGGGAAATATTATTATCAGTTCGTAACAATTTATTAATTGATTAAAGTCTTACAAAACAAGGCTTTTTCTTCTATCAAAATTTATCAAAGTTTATTAAAATAACTTTATTTTTGTCATTTAGTATCTGATTTTGGTATCTAGAAAAATAATAATAAATCATATTAATATAATTTTTATTTATCACACATTAAAATTAAAACACTAATTTTCTTCAACTATTTCATAACCCAATTTTTCGTATGTTTTTTTTCTTTTCAGAAACATATTACGAGTTTTTGAAAAATTATCATCTATATAATCATAAATTAATATTTCTTTTTTATTACTATCTTGCCTATGTAATCTTCCAGCATATTGTGTTACTCTAGTTTGACCAGAAATAGGCATTGTTAAAAATAATACATCAAGCTTTGAATCATCAAACCCTTCACCAATATACGACCCAGTAGCTACTATAATTTTATTATCTTCGTTTTCATTTATTTGATTATTTAAATCCATATAGCTTTTAAGAACTTTTTTGCCGATTCCACCATAATATTTAAAAATATTATTTGTATATTTTGATAATTTGTCATAAATGTAGTTCATTAATTCTAATCTTTCTGTTAAAACTAATATATTTTTTTCATTATCATATTCCTTCTTAATATCTTTAATAATATTTTCACTACGTATAATATCTTTTGCTATCAAATCATTAATTTCATTTAATTCATAATTATCAATATTTTGATTTGTAAAATTTAAATGACTTTTCTTCGCAATTACTTTCATGGGGATATTCAATTTTTTATTAAATTTTAGACTATCTACTTTATACCTAATATCACCGCATTGCATTTTTATGATTGGAGTATGTCCATTTTCTCTTTCTGGTGTTGCAGATATTCCATAAACATATCTAGCATTTCCTGTATTAATTGCTTGCTCAAAAGTATATGCTGCAGTATGATGACATTCATCAATTATAATCATTCCATAGTTTTTTGCAATGTCTAAAACATTTCCATTATTCCATAATGATTTTATACTTACAACATCAATAACATTAGTAATATTCTTTTTCTTACTACTTATCTCACCAACTTCTTTTACATCTAAAAATTCTTTTATTCTATCTTTCCATTGATTAAGCAATTGAATTTTATTTACCAATATTAGTGTATTCACTTTTCTTTCTGCTATAAGTTTACATCCAATTACTGTTTTTCCGAATCCTGTCGGAGCACATAATATTCCATTATCATATTTTAACATATGGTCTATTGCTATTTGTTGTTCTTCTCTTAAACTACCATTGAATTTAACTTCTATTTTATTTCCAACAAATCTCTCATCTTTACTAATAATTTCAATGTTATTAACATTACATAGACTCTCTAAATAATTATATGTTCCTCTTGGCAATTTTAAATACTTTTCATCTTCTTTACTACAATCAATTACCATAGGAACATTGTAAACGGACATTCTTAATTTTTGTTTTTTATAAAATTCAGGATTAGCAAAGGTAGCAAGTCTTCTAAAACTATTTTTTACTACTCCATCAAGATTAGCTTTATCAATATATACCATATCCTTTAAAATTACTTTAATACTTTTAGGATAATCTATATTATTTTTACTCTTTACTTTTACTTCATTTTGCATATCAATTATTTCATGACTGATATCAATAGTTTCATTAGATAATTGTTTTATTTTTTCAAAAACTTCTATTTCAGTTAACTTACGAATAGAACTTAAATATTGCATTTGATTTTTTATTAAAATAAAATTTCTATCAATAAACAATGTATTTCCATATTTAGATGGTTCATTTTGAAATGGTAGTGCTATTAAATTACCATATCCACCTTTTGGTAATATATCTTGATTAGGAAACATTCTATCAAAAGAGGAAATTGAAATATTTGATATTTCCATAGTTTTAGATAATAACAAACTACCTAATTTTCTTGCTGTTATTGCTTTTATATTTGTATCAAAGAACATCCATGTGTGTATTCCATTACCTGATCTACTACGTTCTATAGCAATAGGTACTTCATATTTATCGCAAACACTCGCAAAAGCTAATACATCACTTTTAATATCTTTTTTCGAATCTTTATCATCAAAATCTAATGACAGAAAAAAACAAGTATCATTTTCTAAAAGAGGATAAATACCTATTGGATAATTTCCATACATATGCTTATAGATAGTTTCTTTTGATATTGGTTTATTTTCCCTATATTGACAATTTTTACATTTTTTTCCCATTGTTTTATTACATATACCATTTTTCCATTCATTTGCACATGCAGGTATATAATATTTAATATTTGGATTATTTTTATCAATAGATAAATAAGGATATACATCATTTCTTCCTTTAAAATAATTCATAAATATTTTAACTGAATCTTCACGACTTGAAATATCTTCTGATGAATTTGTTGTTATTTCGTTAAATTGTTTCTTCAATTTATCTATTTCTAATTGTAATTTTTTTATTTCTAGTTCTTTAACTTTTATTAATTTTAATATTTCACTATTATTCATAGTATTATACCTCGACTAATTCCAACGAAGATATGAAGTTTAAAATTGAATTAACAGTATCATCTATAGACAATTCAAGCCAATTGTTTTTTGCCATATTAACCATGGATTTAAATCTCTTATTTGATAATGTATATTTTAAATTATTTTGTAACTCTGTTATATTACTTTCTTCAATTAATTCGTTTCTAAAAATTAATTTATCTAAGTAATTTAAAAAACGTCGCTTATCAAAATCACTTTTATTTATCAAATAATAGATATCAAAGATGTCTTTGTATCTAGTTGATGTAATACCAAATTTTAATAATGACTTTATTTTTTCTACACATATTTGTTCTTTTGAATTAGCAAGTAAAGTAACACTATTAGAATCTATACCTAAATCAAAACATAATTCATCTTGATCTATATCAATATCTTTATGCACACCAACATCTAATTTAGTAGAAAATACATTACCAAAATTATCAGATATATCTATAAAAACTCTTTTACCATCATAATCTTGATGATGAAGTCTTTTTATTGGTGAAGTAATTTTTATTTTAATATCTTTATCATTTAATTTTTCTATAAATGTTTCTATTGTTGAATCATCTAAAGAATATCTTATAAAATCTATATCTAAATCTTGTGTTGCTCTTCTTATGTCTTTAGAAATAGCCATCATTACAACTCCACCCTTAATTGTTACATTTTTATTTAAGCTAGAATTGCTTATTTGAGCTAAAATAATATCTTGACAAGTTTTCGAAATAGCATTTAAATTTGAATATCCATTTGCTAAATAATTATTAAATATTGTATTTATATTCATTAAAACACCTCTTTCATAATAACATCATACAAGTGATTTTCTATTGCAAAATTACTTATATATTCAGCTATTTTTTTTGTATTAAGTGTTTCTTTAATTTCTCTATAATTTGCAATTATCTCTTTATAATAATCAAAACCTATTGATTTTCTATTTCTTATTAGTTCTATTAGCATTCTTTCTTTGTCATACACTTTAACTTCAACACCATTTATATTTAAAGTTGATTTACCAATATCAAAAAATTTATCTTGATAATATACAACTTTAATCCTACTATCACTAATTTTAGTGCTATCTCTTTTTAATGCAAGATGTTCTTTTTCAGGAATGACATCTGTTAAATTATGGTAATAAAATGCACTATCCATAGTAAATATTGCATTAGGATATTTTTTTGATATTATTTCTAAATAATTTACATCTTTTTTATCACTATAAATTCCCTTTTCAATTTTAAATATTTTTCCTTCTTGAATTAATTTTTTTATTTCATAATCACTTTTATATTTTTCAATAAGTTCTTTATGTAGTAATATCATTTTACTCACCTCTTGATACAATTTTAAAGTATTTTGCCACAAAAGTCAATCTATTGTGGTATTTTAGTAAAAAACGAAATTCAGATACCAAAATTAATAAACTTTATTAAACTTATACAAATATATTTAAATATATATATTCCTAATTTAAATTTCTTAAATTCAAACAAACAAAATGGACCTCTTTCGAGGTCCTTCAGGGGGTTTTGGTTGAACACTCCTACATTAATTCGTAGCGAGTGCAAAAAGGTTGGTCATAATATTTTGTTTATTATGACAATATAATTGTATTATATATTTAAAATAATTGCAAGAACTTTTACATTTTTTTTATAACTTTTTTACTAACTCCTTAAATTGTATGCCACGATCAGCAAAATTTTTAAACATATCAAATGAAGCAGAAGCCGGACTAAACAAAACTACTTCTCCACTTTTTGCAACCTGATAAGCCTTATCTACTACTTCATTCAGATCATTACATATATATATTTCGATATCTTCATCAGTTTTATTATCCATTACTGCTTTATATATTTTATCTTTAGTAGAACCAAATAATATTAATTTCTTTACTTTATCTAAAATAGGCTTAGCTAAAGGAGTATAATCTAAATTCTTATCATATCCTCCAGCGATTAAAACAATATCTTCAGAATAAGAATTTAAACCAGCAATTGTTCTAGTAGGACTAGATGATACAGAATCATTATACCATTTAACTCCATTTATCTCTCTTACAAACTCTAATCTATGTTCTACCCCATTAAATTTACTAATAGCCCTAAATGATTTATCTATATTAACCATGCTCTCTAAAGCACACATACAAGCACAAATATTCTCATGATTGTGAATACCTCTAATATGTAGCTTTTTCGTATCAAAAATTTTATTTTCTCCATAATAAATAAAACCATTAAGAACATAAAAATCATTAGTTTTTTCATATCTACTAAAATATCTAATTTTTCTCTTAGAAATTATTTTTTTAGTAATATCATTATCATAATTAAGAACTAAAACTCCATCATTACTATTTTTAAATATATTATATTTAGCATTAATATATTCATCTAAATCCTTATGCTTATCTAAATGATTTGGAGAAATATTAGTAATAACCGAAATATCTGGACTAACTTCCATATCCATTAATTGAAAAGAAGAAAGCTCCAATACCACAATATCATCTTTATTCATATCTTTTATTTTAGTAAACAAAGGAGTACCAATATTACCTCCTAAAAAAGTTTTATAACCATTCTCTCTTAATACTAAATCTATTAATGTAGTAGTAGTAGTTTTACCATCAGAACCAGTTACCCCAATTACTTTACAAGGGCAAAGTTTAATAACCTCTTGTACTTCTGTAGTAATATATGCTCCTCTTTCTTTTTCATAAACTAACTCATCTCTAGTAGGTAAACATCCAGGAGATCTAAATATAATATCAAATCCTACTAAATTATCTAGGCAATCTTCTCCTTCATATACTTTAAAGTTATAATTTGATAAATCAATATCAATTTTTTTATCACTAAATATCACTACTTGACAACCAAGCTCATATAAATAATCTAAAAGTGGAATATTACTTACACCAAGTCCAATAATTGCTATCTTACTCTCTTTTAATCTTTTATTAAAATCATTTAATTTTTTATTCATCTTTTCTCTCCATAAATTTATTAACAGCATTTATAACAGCTATCTTACCATAATCATATGTAAGTGACCCTTGTAAATATGCAATATAAGGCTCTCTTAAAGGTCCATCACACGATAATTCTATTGAAGACCCTTGTGTAAAAGAACCTGAAGCCATTATAATTTGACTATCATATCCAGGCATATCACAAGGAGTTGGTTCTACATAAGAATCAATTGCTGAACTATTTTGAATTATTTTACAAAAATCAATTAATTTATATTTATTTCTAAACTCTATATTTAAAACTATATCTGCTTTTTTATCATTATATTTAGGAGACACCTTATATCCAAGTTTATCCATTACATAACTAAATAAAACTAAAGTCTTAAGGCTACTACTAACAACAGAAGGTGCCATATATAATCCTAATAAAAACATTCTGTTATTACTACCAGACGGTCCAACTTCCTTTCCTTGGCCAGGAACATTTAATCTTTCAGCACATAATTCTACTAATTTTTTCTTACCACAAATATATGCCCCATTAGTAGCTATTCCAGCTCCTAAATTTTTAATTAAACTACCAACTACTAAATCAGCCCCAACTTCTGTAGGTTCCTTATAAGAAACAAACTCACAATAGCAATTATCAATCATAATAATTACTTCTTTATCTATTTTCCTAATATCTTTAATAATTCTTTCTAATTTATTTATATCAATACTCTCTCTCGTAGAATATCCTTTACTCCTCTGAATAGTTATTAATTTTACCCTCTTACTAAGCAATAATTTATAAATAGACTCTTTATCAAATTCATTATCTATTAAATCAATTTGCTCATATTTAACACCATAACTAATAAGACTACTATCATTAGGAGCTATTCCAATTACCTTATCTAAAGTATCATATGGTTTTCCTGTAATTGATAACATTATATCTCCTGGACGAAGCATTGCATTTAAAGCTACGGTTAAAGCATGTGTCCCAGAAATTAATTGTCCTCTTACTAAGGCATCTTCACACTTAAAAACATCTCTATATACATTTTCTACAACATCTCTACCACAATCATTATATCCATATCCAGTAGTACCTTGTAGATGAGCTTCGCTTACTTTATTGTCATGAAATGCTTTCAAAACCTTCATACTATTAAAAAAACTAATTTTATCTATTTCTCTAAATTCATTACTAACATTCTTTTCACAATCATATACAAACTCAATTACATTTTTTCTGTCCATAATTTATCATCCCTTATATCTATTCTCAATACTTCTGTATTTCTATTTTTCTTATTATAATTATCAATAATTATTTTATATATCGAATCTATTAATTCATCAATTCTAATTAATCTAGATTGCCCTATTCTTTTAAGTTCACTATCTAAATAATCTTTATCTATCTCATTAGTACTATTACTATCAATCCAATTAGGACAAATACAAATTATCTTATTAGAAGATATCATTCCAATAATCTTACTCATATGAATAATTCCCGCTTTACTAATTGAATAATCTAAACTATATTCGCTATACGTATCTATTCCATCAGTACTACTCATATTAATTATTAAACCATTAGAGTTATATTTAGAATATATTTGATTACATAAAAACATTCCTACTAAATTAATTTCCAAAACCCTCATAAATTCTTCTTTTGTCTTATCTAAAAAATTATTATCCATACTAACAGATGCCAAATTAATTAAAATATAATCTTTACCAAATAATTCTAAAGCTTTCTTTATAACATTCTCTATATCATTTTCCAAACTAACATCACATTTAATTGATATTATATTATTTAATTTTATATAATTTTTATTATATGTAATTATTACTTGATGATTATTATCTCTTAATTTTTTAGCAAGACTAATTCCAATATCACTAGAACCACCAATGATTAATACATTCATATCTATCACCAACAATCAAAATAAAATTCTACTTAAATAATTTTATCATTATTTTAAAAAAAAATCTACTTAATATTACAACAAAAAAATATTTGAATTTATCTTTCAAATATTCTCCTTTTAACATCAGATATATTTCTCTTTTTACAAGAACTTAAATCATCACCAATATAATAAAATAAATCATATATATCAAAATTATCAAAATTTAAAACCATATTTCTAAATTTATCAGTTGGGTAATCTTCTTTAATTTTCTCATCAACCATAAAAGCTAAATAAGATGATATAAAATACTTAAAATATATATCTATATATTCCATTTTAGAAAAAAATTCTAAAATTAACATATTAATAATTTGATCTAATTGCCTATCTGTTGCTTTAAATATTTCTTTTAATTTTAAAATATCAACTTGTTGATCTTCAATATATGATTTCAAAAAAACTAAGAAAAAATATAAATTTTTAGCTATATAATTCATATATTTATCTCTTTCAAAATTTGAATTTTTGATTTGATTATTTTTATCATTTAAACATAAGAAACTAATAACTATTCTTTCTCCTAATACAGGTAAAAATTCATTAATTAAAACAAGATTTTTTTTAGAACTATATTTATTTATTAAATAATGAAAAAATTCATGTAAAAAACTATAAACATCACTAATATCTCCCTTTTTATTAGTAATAATATATTTTTCTAAAAGACAATTCCACTCATCTTCACAAATATCAAAATTAGACTCAAAAAATTCTTTTGAAGCATCAGATAAATCCTTAAATTCAATAATTTGTCGTCCTTGAATCATATCTTCATAAATTAAGTTCCACTCTCCAGTAGGATCTAATCTTTTTATAATTTCTATAATCCTTCTTTGATACTCTTCTTCAGTAATTTTAATTAATTCATCTTTCTCATCTTCACCTCTTATTTCAGCAAAAGCATATTCCTGCACTATACTAATTAAAAAATCTATATTTTCAATAATAAATTCTTTATTTTCATCAAAAGGTACCTCTTTTAAATAATCTTTTAATATTTCTTCAAATATACGAACTTTATATTTTTTATAAAAATAATTAAATATTTTCTTCTCATTTGCAAAAAAATCATGAGTCAAAAGAATATAACTTCTTCTTAACATTTTTTTTAATTTATAATTATAAGATACTAGTTCTTTATCATCTTTTTTCTCATCAAGTAAAAACTTATTATTCAAATAAATAAAAAATAATCTATATGATACATCATTTTTATCAGGTTTCATATTATTCCCCCTAAATTTTCTTAAATATCCTAGCACACCATAGCGAATATGTCAAATCAAATTAAAAGAAGATAATTAATTATCCTCTTACTATAGATAAAATAGGTGCAAGTAATTTTTTCCTATTCTTACCACTTATATCTTCTTTTATTTTAACCCTTTTTCTTCTTCTAATTTCATCAATAGCTAATATTCTATTAGATTCATCATTATCATCTTTTGCATAATAATCAACAAAATCAATTTTAAAAGTATATCTAAAACCTGTCATATATTCAATCATGTCTAAAACATTTTTTAAAACAGCTTTAATCTTTTCTAATGTTACACTATCAATATTTGTTGTTATTCCAAAAGTACAATCATCTATCAATAAAGGATCATAAAATTTACAATTAGGTCCTTTATTCTCTGAAGCAAAGACATGCTTGCAATCATTACAATGAATAATATAACTATATAGATAATTAATAACCAAGTTTTTACTATTTATTAAAATAGGATTACTACTTTCATAATCGATATTTCTAAGTTCTTCAAACAACAAATTTGCAATTACCTTTACATCATCTATCCTCGAGGGATATTCATCATCAGAAGTAAAAGTATAAATTCTTTTTTTCATTTTCTCTCTTCCTTTGAATGACTTATATAATACCACAACCTATATATTTTGTCAAATTAAGTATCACTATCATATATTTTGCTAAACTTAATCTCTACTTTCTTATCAATAATATTTCCTGACTCAATATTTTGCTCAACCGCATATCCATATCCTGATAAATTATATTCAACATTCATAAGTTCTAGAACATTTTTACATTCTTTATAAGACATACCTGCAAAATCAATCATCTCTTTATTATAATCATTTGTTAATAGTACTACCAAATCTCCACTATATAAAATGCTTCCACTATCTGGATACTGATTTATTATTTTATTTCCAGTACCCAAAGTTATTACCTTTAATTTATTATTTTCTAGTTCTTTGACGATTTCCGTCGTTATTTTATTTTTATAATTACCTACGACATATTCTTCTTGACTACTCTCAGTATTATCAATATTTAAATACTTTGAAACATTAACTAATACATCTTTAACAGCTGGTGCCATATAATTAACCGTATCCTTAGGTTTTTTTATCGCAATATACATAATTATTTCTGGATCATCACCAGGATACAGTCCAGCAAAAGAATATATATAGTCACTGCTTCCCGTTAAATATTGCCCGTTTTCATATATTGAAGCCGTTCCTGTTTTTCCAATTAGATCATATCCCTCCATATAATATGGATATCCAGTACCCTTATCAGAATCAGGAACAATAACACTTTTCATTAATTCTTTCATTTTTTCTACTGTCTGTGTACTTGCTAACTGTCCTATTTCTTCTCTTTCGTTTTCTAAAACTACTTTCCCATCTTCTGAAACTATTTTAGAAACAACATAAGGTTTTACCATTACACCATCATTTGCTATCATTGTTAATCCTTGTAGTATCTGAATTGGACTAACCATTATTCCTTGACCATATCCTGCTGTTGCTGCTTCAACATCATAGTTAAAACTAATATCTCCTGCTAGTTCATTACCTAATGTTATCCCTGTCTTTTTACCAAAACCATATTTTTCATAACATGCTTTTAATTCATTTTTAGAAATAACATTCTCTAATAAATTAGCTACTCCGATATTTGAAGACATTGCAAAACCAAAATCATAAGTTATTTCTCCCCAACCAATTCCATTCCAGTCTCTAATCGTAACAGTATCGTTTTCATCAAGTTCCGAAACATAAGTTTTAGAACCTGACATAAATGTATCTTCTCCATTATATTTACCACTATCTATTGCACACATATAGCTAAATGTTTTCATTGTTGAACCTGGCTCATAAGCATAACTTACCAAAGGATCTAAATAATTAGTTAAATTCCTAACATTTGGGTCAAACGAAGGAGTTGAAGAATATCCCAATATTTCTCCAGTTTTAGCATCCATTAACCCCATTACTACCCACTCTGCTTCACTGTCTTTTTGAGCTTTTTTAACGGCATTTTCTATAAATAATTGAATACTACTATCAATAGTTAAATAAATATCACTACCATCAATAGCATCTTCTTTATATTCATTAGAATTTGCAATTTTATTTCCCCTAGCATCTTTTTCATAAGTAATATAACCTGCAGTTCCCATTAACTCTTCATTAAAATAACCCTCCACTCCTAATTCACCAACAATATATAAATTACCATCAATTTCCTTATTTTTCGTATACCCAAGTAAATAAGAAGCAAAATCCCCATTTGGATAATATCTTTTTGTACTTTTAATAAAATCAATTCCTGGTAAGTTTAAATCTTTAATTTCTTCCATCTTTAACTGACTTAAATTTTTACCACCTGTACCAAACTCAACTTGATAAAGATCCTTATTAAGTAATTCTAATATTCTTTCATAAGATGTATCAATATGTTCTGACAATATTTTGGCAGTCCCTTCTTTATCTTCTACATGACGTAAAACATCACTTCCCTCACTTCTAGATTCATCCAAATAAGCAATTAACGTATAACTAGAAACATCCTGAGCTAAAGCATTACCATTAATATCATATATTGTTCCTCTTTCAGGCAAAATTGTCTCTTCGGTTATATTTCTATTTTTTATAAACTCACTAATTGTCAATTTATCATTAGCCCTATAATCAAATAAACATCTATAACTTAAAGATAGCCCCAGTATTAAAAATAAAAAAAAGACAAAAAGATATACAAACTTATTTACTTTAAGTTTATTAGAATTTATCTTTCCATCTTTCATAATATCACCTATTCTGTTACTGATTTTATATTATCATTGTCATATTTAAGTCCCATTTGACTACTAACTTCTTGTATTTTCTCCAAAGAAACCATTTCATTTATTTTCATTGCTAAACTTTGATTACCATCACTCTCAACAGTTATTTTATCACTAAGTTCTTGAACTTCTAAATTTATTTTAGCAAGCATAGCTCTACTATAAATAATTCCCACTATTAAAAATATTGTTACAAACACAAAACATTTATATATTCTTTTTTCTAGTATCAATGTTTTATTAACCTTTTTCTTCTTTTTCATATTATCAGTCCTTTATTTTTTCAATAATTCTCAGTCTAGCACTTCTTGCTCTATTATTATTATCAAGTTCCTCTTCACTAGGAACAATCCCTTTACTAATTATCTTTATTTTAGGCATATACTCTTCTGGTATATAAGGAAGTTTTTTAAATTTACTATCTACTTCGCCATATTTTCTAAATATATTTTTAGCTATCCTATCTTCTAAAGAATGAAAAGTAATTATACATAATCTTCCACCTACATTAAGTAAATCAATTGCTTGTTCAAGTCCATTTTCAAGAACCTCTAATTCATGATTAACTTCAATCCTTATTGCTTGAAAACTTTTTCTCGCAGGATGCCCATTTCTAAGTTCTTTCATTGGCATACTTCTTTTTATTATTTCTACTAATTCACTAGTTGTCTCTATATTCTTATTTTCTCTTGCTTTTACAATATTCTTAGCAATACTAGAAGCATACTTTTCTTCCCCATATTCTCTTAGTATTCTAACTAAATCTTGATAGCTATAATTATTTACTAATTCATAAGCCGAAAAATCACTATCAATATCCATCCGCATATCCAATCTAGCATCATTATGATAACTAAAACCACGATAATCTTCATCTAATTGCATACTACTAACGCCAATATCAAATAATATTCCATCTACTTTATTAATTCCCTCTTTAAGTAAACATTCTTTCATATTGGCAAAATTACTTTTAATGATTTTAAAATTATTAAAAGTTGCTAATCTTTCTTTACTATACATAATTGCTTCACTATCTTGATCAAATGCGTAAAGAAACCCCTTATCTATTCTTTTTAAAATTTCTAAACTATGCCCTCCGAATCCCAAGGTAGCATCTACATAAATTCCATCTTTTTTAATATTTAATCCTTCAACACTTTCATATAATAATACACTCTTATGCTTCATCCAAAAAATCCCCATCAAATAAGTTTTCTGATATTTCATCCAGTTTTTCATAATTCTCGTTCATTAAACTATTCAATCTGTCTAATGACCAAATTTCTAGACGATCATTCACCCCAATGATTGCACATTCTTTTTTTAAACCCGCATATAAAGTTAAAGAATTCATAAGATTTACTCTACCTTGTCGATCGAACTCGCATACAGTGGCACTTGATAAGAAAAAACGTGAAAATATTCTTGCATCTTTCTTCGTAAATGGTAGTTTTTTTAATCTATTAACTATTTTTTCCCATTCTACCAAAGAATAGACAAATAAACATCCATCTAATCCTTTAGTAACTACAAAGCTATTACCAATTTCTTCTCTAAATTTAGCAGGAATTATTAATCTTCCTTTTTCATCAATGTTATGATGATATTCTCCAATTAACATATTCATCCCCACTTTCTTCCACAATCTACCACCTGCAATTATATTCTATAATAAAAAAAACTATTTGTAAATAGTTTCTCCATTAGTTTACATATATTTTAACCTTATTTTTTTATCTAATATAAACTTTCGCATTTAATTTATTATACATTACTAAAAATTCACAGGGTCCTGTAACGAAGTTACGAACTATATGATTATTATTGTAGTTATACATTACTAAAAATTCACAGGGTCCTGTAACTAACCTTTTAAAACTGAGTTTGTCTTATAAGTTATACATTACTAAAAATTCACAGGGTCCTGTAACAAGATTTAGGAGATTTTGAAATACCTAGTAGTTATACATTACTAAAAATTCACAGGGTCCTGTAACGGAAATATGAATGAATATTACTTAAAAGATGTTATACATTACTAAAAATTCACAGGGTCCTGTAACAGGTGTAATAGAAGAAATAAGGAAAGAAACGTTATACATTACTAAAAATTCACAGGGTCCTGTAACAGCTGTTGATTATATGAATGAAACGCAAGAGTTATACATTACTAAAAATTCACAGGGTCCTGTAACAGTTATGTATATTGTTGTTAATGTAAACTAGTTATACATTACTAAAAATTCACAGGGTCCTGTAACAAGCATTAAAAACTACATTATCTTCTGCAAGTTATACATTACTAAAAATTCACAGGGTCCTGTAACCTCAAATACATTATATCATAATTTATTTAAAAATAGTATTTTCTTTTGATAAATTTTAATTTATAATGAATTTGGTGATAAAATGACAATTAATTTTAAAAATAATAATACCGATTATGTAATAAATGTTAAAGAAAATGTTATTTTTTTTGGACAGAATTCAACCTTCAAAAATGATTTTTTTAATAATTTGAAAGACAGCTTTATAAACAAAAAAGAAAATATTCTAATCGATGGAAATAAATACAATCCTGATGATTATAATATTATCTATATTGATGAAGAAAGTGATTTTAACAATGAATTTAAGTTTACGAAAACAAACACATTAAAAAGTTTAGTATATGATGAAGTTATAAAAAAAATAAATGGTGATAAATTAATAGAATATACTAATAAAATATTTGATGTTATAGATGAAAAGATTAATAATAACTTAGATAAAAAAATAAACAAAAATTTTACTAACAGTATTAATTTTAAAATTGAAATCCCAGACATTAATATTATTATTGATAAATTCACAAATATATATATTGATAATATTTTAATTAACAGTAAAAAAATTTCAAAATCATTAAAAAGAAAATTATTGTATCAATTATATTTTTTAGATATTAAAAATAATCACAATAAAAACAATATTATTATTATTAAAAATTTTGATGTATATTTAGATTCAAACGAAATAATAGATTTATTAAATACCATAAACAAAATATCAAATAATAATTGTCACTTTATCATAAGTAGCAGTTCTAATATATTTGAATATATATCACTAAAAAAATTTACTGTATATAAAATTACAAATAAAATAATACCACTAGATAAAATAGAAAAAGCTATAAAAATAAATTTATTAAAAAAAGAATATTCTGGTAATGATGATTTTGAAAATTATTATATAAAGAATGAATATTTACTATTACCAGAAGAAGTGAAATCTATTAAAAACAAAATATTTGATTTATATTCTATTTATATAAGTAAAATTCTTAATGCTACAAAGATTGTAATTACTCTAAATAAACCTAAAAATATAACCTGTGATTACATTGTATGCAAAAACAAAGATGAAAAAGATCTTTTTTTAGAAATTTCTAAACAATTCATTGACTAATCATTAAAAAAATTGTATAATTAATATGTCCTAAAACAAAGGATATACATTACTAAAAGTTTACAGGTTTCTGTAATAAGGCATAATGCCTTAGGTTTGATCTAACCATAAAGATCTAAAAACAGGCTTATGCCTGTTTTTTTATTCAAAAATTAATAAGTTTTCTATAGATATATTTTCCTCTATACTTTTAGTTCCACAAAACATTATCATATTATTATATTGATTTTCTGTTACTTGTAGTAATCTAATGTTTCCTGTTTTAGGAGCATTTATTTTTAGCCTGTTGATATGTTTAATTAAATCATCATTATTTTTACATATTCTAGAATATACAGAATACTGCATCATTATATATCCATCGTCTAACAAATACTTTCTGAATTTAGAAGCTACTTTTCTTTCTTTTTCAGTTATAACTGGCAAATCAAACATTACTATTATTCTCATAAATCTATTCATACATTATAATAGTTGGTAAATCCAAAACAATATCACCAGTCGAAAAAATTTTTATGTAGCTTTTTATAAGTAAACTTATACTATATTCAATAGTATATTTTTTATTTTTATGCAGTATTTCTTTATTTAAAAGATTTATCAACTTCTTTCTAAAATCAAAAGATAAAGGATAGCAAATATTATCTTTATTATCATAAACAAATTTATCTACCACGCATCTATAAGGTTCTAATAAGTCATATGCCAAATTAAAGTTATTAATTTTGGAATTATGATGTATTCCTAAATATGTGTTTAATCCAGAAACTGCTAAATTTCTTATTATCGAACTTGCTATAATTGTATAGCCATAATTTAATGCAGCATTTATTCCATCATCATAAAATCTAATAAAATCATTTCCAAATAAACTACGAAAATATATTTTTGCAGACAACCCTTCTCTGTTTTTTTTATCACCATCAATTATTTCATCTAAATAACTAGTTAGCTTAGAGATTGGAAATTCTTCTTTAGAAGTCATTTCCAATACTCTAATACTATTTTCAATTTTCTTCTTAACTACTTGATTCCACAATTCCTTTTTTGTATCTTCATCTATTTGAAGCTGATTATTAAAAACATCTAGTTGTTTAAAATGATAATTATACGGAAACATTATTGAAGTGGGTTGAAATCTTTCATCACATATAATTAACGAAATTGCATTTTTACCAAACTCTGCTAATAATCTAGTAGTCATTATAGTCGTAGAATCTTCAATTAAAACGTAGCTAATATCTTCTAAAGGAACTTTTGAAGTAATACCTTCTTTTTCTATTACAAGTTGATTATCTTTAAAATGAATTTTTTCACTTTTTTTTATAACGACCTGTCTATAACCCACTAATTTCTCCTAATATATTAATTGATAATTTATCTATAGACTTAATTTGTGATACAGTTATTTGATATTGTGACCTTTTTGTTGAAAATATATTGTTATCTCCAATTAAATCTTCTCCATCTCCTATCTTACTCTTGATCTCAAACAATCCACTAGACATACCAACCACATAGCCTACACTTTCCTTTAATTCCTTACATTTAATTCTCACCAAATCATTTTTCTGTAATCTCAATATAACATTATATTTATCTAATGCATCTTTGTATGGCATTATAATATAATTTTTGCTTTGCCCATATTCTAACTTAATATTTAAATTTACTGTCTTATTACTGCTAATTTTTTTTAAATCAAATAAATCATATGCTACAAAATATAATTTATCATCATTTTCATCTTTAGATTTTAATACATCTATTTGATATATTCCACCTTTTTCAACATTACTACCATTAACCATATGACCAGTATTTTTATATGGATAATATAGTTTTATTTTTCTTATTTCTTTTTTTTCTTTATCGTTTGGATTTACGGGATACTTGCCATCATGTTCTTTCAATGCATCAGCTCCAACTTCATTATCACCAAACCATTCTACTAATACATTGTAAATATCTTTAGAGCCAGATAATCTATCTGGAATACTCTCTAAATCTTTTCTCTTAACTTTAATAAGTGGCGTCCTAAGGGTTTTATATAATATTTTTCCGCTTTCTTCATCTTTTTTCATACCATAATAAGTTTCTTCATGCATTTGCCCTGATATTTTCGGTTTTGCTAATGACGGAATTAACACTCTAACATTTTCAATATCGGTATTAGTATAAGTCTTAAAACTTCTTAAATTCCACCTTAAAATATCTAAATTTTGTTCATATACTCTTAATTTTGCTTCTTCATCAAATCTTTCATAAGGAAGTGGAAAATCTAATTTAGCAATATCATGCTTACCATAAGTAATATGAGTTTTTAGCAATTCTTCTTTTAAATACTCTTTAAAACTTGCATCATACACTTCTCCTGTTGCATCATTATACAAAATTCCGTCATATTCTTTAATATCTTGCCCAGTTAAATTTTTAAGTTGCCTTTTCGTCAAACCATCTATATATCTGCTAAATTTTTCATATAATGTTATTTTTTGTTCTAGTGATGGTGTAATTGATGCAATAACTAATGCATCCATTGCATGATGCAAATGATTATCTCTATCCTTGTTAATATTTTCTTTCATATCACTAGGCATTATATAGTTCTTAGAAATATAACTATGCGTAAGTCTATTAAATCCCCATCTTGCTCTCAATTTAGCCGTTAAACTACCAGAATACATATTTACTTTTTCAACATTTAAATATGCTTTAATAATAGAAGATAATTCCTTACTTATATATTTAGTATCATTTAAATTTTGATCACGCATTTCTCTTGCCGTATCAAAATCTAAATTACGCATTAAATAATTGTCTTTCTTTTTAAGTGGTATAGCTAAACTATTAATAAAACTTTCATATTTATCCCACCTATCAGTATTACCAAACCATTCAAAAGGAGTTCTTTCTCTTTTATCTTGGTTTTCCTTTGTAAATACTAAAGTTTTATTTAAATAGTTATCATTAAAAGTTCTAGAATAAGGTAATATATGATCTATTTGAACGACATTTTTATCAAACAATTCTGATATTGATATTTTTTTTCCACTATATCCACAACATTCCTTTTGTTCTTTCCATAATTTATATTTTAATAAATCATTACTAGTTATCTTATCAATAGTATCAAATAAATTAAGTCCCACTAATAACTGTTTAGTCTTATCATTTTCTACTTTTCTTTCTAATTGATATTTTTCTATTTCTCTTCTTTCATCTTTTGTTTTAGCAAGTTCCTTAGCAGTCTCTATATTTATTATTTTTGGTGTTCCATACTTCTTAATAATAGCATTTAATACTTTTCTAGCTTGAGATAATGATCTTATTACTCTTTGATTTTTAATAGTACTTACACTATTTATTGGTAATAACAAATCATGCTTAGTTTTGTTTCCATATATATCAGAGTGTGAATAATTTAATTCTTCCATTGCTTCATCATATCTTTTACCTTCCAACATTATAGGAATAAGTTTTTTTATTAACTCAGTTGATAACATTAAATGGTCTTTAAAGTTAGGTAATTTTTCTATAAATTCTATATCACTATATTTATTAGATACAAGTATAGAATTTTCTATACCATTTTTTATATCATCATTAGTTTTATAATTAGTACATAATTTTGCTAATTCATCAAGCATATCTATATTATCTTTAATGTTATCCCATTCTTCTTTACCATAACATTTTTCAAATACTTTTCTTAATTCATGATATCCATTTAATTCGAATAATGTTTTATTATACAATTCTTTATTATATAATTCATCATATAATTCCTTTTCTTTTGAATTTAATGAATTAATATCTATCCATTCATCTTTGAAAATATTTAATTTCTTTTTTAATGCTTCTATTACTTTTATATATTCTCTTTTAGATAACTGCAAATTCTTAAATTTTATATTATCATTACCAATTACTTTACTAATTAAACTATATTTAACTTCGTTTTTATCTTTGGATAGTTTTAATATTTCTTTTATTTGTTCTTTAGTTAAACTTATATAATCATTATCATCAACTTTATATCTTAAATTTATAAGTTTAGATAATCCCACAAATATCTCTGAACTAGGAGCTCTCTTAGGGGCTCTAGGATTATCATCAAATTTGCATTTTCCAACCATTCTTTCAATTAAATTACCTCCATAAGGAGATCTTAATTTTTCTCTTTTTCCATCTATATATTCATAATAATATCCTGGCCCTTCAGAATAATGTCTTTGACTTTTCCAAATATTTAAATATTCTTTTCTAAATTTATTATCAATAAGTCCAAATTTAATTTGACTATCTAATACTTTGTTTATTTCATCTTCATACATTTCTCTTGTTACAGATACTTTATAATCATCAGGCCCATTTTTAATTTTATTCTTAAATTTATTATCTTTTACATACATTTCTGATATTGTTTCATAATGATTATCTTTCATTATTTTTTCATTTTCTTTAATTGCAGATAATACTTTTCCAGCATCTTTATCATTTGATCCTTCTTCTCTATTAGACTTGTATCCTCTTTTTTTAGCATAGTGAACAAGTATTATAGATAGTTCTTCGTCAGTTAATTTTCTATTTAATGCTTCAACCTTCAATTTATATGGATTTGTATTATTTTCCTTATAATATGCAACAATCATATCATTAAATATTTTTATTAATTCTAAATTTTTTTCTGATACAACATCTCTATTATTAATTTTTCCCTTTAAATAATTGTTTTCATATAATAAGTTTCTTACTCTGTCTAATCTAAATTCTCTTCTTCGAGATACTCTTCTTGCCCCTCTTTTTTCTCTACGTTTTTTCGCTTTACTTTCTCCACTTGTTTCTTCACCTGGAGTAAATATCCTACTGCCAACATCAATTATACGAAATGGTTGATTATTCTCATCTAATTCTAATAATCCCCAACCTACTGATGATATACCAATATCAAGACCTAATATATATTTATCTTCAAACATTTCAACACTCCTTAACAACATTATATCATAATAATAAATTATTTATTTTATCTTTTAACTCTTCTAAACATCACCTTATATATATCATAAGAATCTTTAAAAGGTTTAAAATAACTATACTTATTTTTTTCTTTATTATAAATTGTTTCAATTTTTACTTCCTCAATTTCTTCTTTATTTATAACCATATCTATAAGCATATTAATTTCATATTCATATCTCTCACCATCACAATTTTTAATTAATTTTAATAATCTATTAGGAAATCCCCTAAGGCCCGTTTGCGTATCCTTTATATGTTTTTTAAATAATATTTTAAATACAAATGATGTAATTTTATTTCCAAGTCTATTTCTTATAGGAACATTTTTTCCATCAAACATTCTCACTCCCAAGGTAAAATTATTACTACTAATCATTTTATTTCCTACTAATATCATATCACTAACTAAATGTTGTCCATCACAATCAATACTTACAATTCCCTCATATTTATTAATAAGTTTATCTAAATAATAATTTATTCCACTTTTTAAAGCCATTCCCTTCCCCTTGTTTTTATCATGAGTTATTAAAATACAATTTTTATTCTTTTTAACAATATTAAATATTTTCTTATCATTGCTACCATCATCAACAACTATTATATCTTTAAAGCCGGTCTTAACTAATTCTGAAATAATATCTAATAATTTTTCATTAGGATTATAACAAGGTATTAATGGTACATACTTCATACTATCACCTACAATTATCTTATCAAAAAACAAAAATTTAATCAATTGCTAAATAATATATAACCAAATAAAAACTGTTAAAGTTTTCTTTAACAGCTATATTTCTTGAATAACCGTAATTATCATTGGTTTATTACCAGTCTCACTAGATAAATATTTTGATAATTCATCTCTAATTGCGTTTTTTACTTTACTATAATCTACATATCCATTATAAACATTTCCTTTTATAATATCTAAGCAGATTTTTCTCATATTATCAATTATATCTTGACTGTCTTTAACATATATAAATCCTCTTGTTAATATTTCTGGACCTGCTAGTAAATTTTTACCTTTTTTCTCTAATGTAGCACTAACAATTATTATTCCATTATCAGATAACATTTCTCTATCTCTTAAAACTAATTCACCAATATCATCAGAGCTTTCTCCATCTATACAAACTACTCCCGTATGAACTTTTTTATAGTCTTCAACTAGATTACCATTTTCAAAACTAGCAACATATCCATTTTCTTTTAGAATAATATTTTCTCTAGGTATACCAAGCTGATATGCTAAATCACCATTAGCCACTTGTTCCGAATACTCTCCTTTTATTGGAAAATAATATTTTGGATTTATCAAATCAATCATTTGCATTAAATCTTCAGAAGATGCATGATAAGATAAATTTTTCTTAGGATTTAAAGTAATTGCAGTTGCTCCAGTCATAGCAATTTTATCTAATAATTTATAAAAAGTTTTTTCTCTTCCTTCATAAATAGGAGTTGCCAAAAAGATAGTATCATCTTTATTTATTTTAATAAATTTATCATAACCATCTAATATTTTAATTATATTTACGTATGGCTTTTCCCTTTCATTAGAATTAAGAATAACTACATTTTTATCATTTATATTAGACAAATCTCCAATAAATTTACTATCTATATGTAAGTAATTATTTTCTATTGAATATTTAATAATATTTTGTAATCTTTTACCCATTACTACTATTTTTCTATCCGTCTTTACTACTTCATTAAATAATTCTTGTATTCTATATAAGTGAGAATTCAAAACATTAAATATTATTCTTCCCTTATACTTAGTAATAGTTTCATTAATTAATCTCTGTATACGATGATTAGGAGAAGTATATCCACTCTTCATTGCATATAAAGATTCTGCCATTAAACACAAAACATTTTGTCTTCCAAGATATGCAAGTCTTCCTATATCAGTACTATAAGATCCCCTCATCGTTGAATCAAAAACAAAATCTGATGCATAAAAAATTACTCCATCTGGTGTATAAATTGCATATCCATAATTATCAGGTATTGAGTGTGATAAACTTATTGGTACTATTTTAACATTTCCAAAATCAATTACTTTATTAGCTTTAACTTGTACAATATTTGAAATATCTTTTTTATAATTATTAAATTCCTCTTTTACAATATTACAAGTAAATCTTGATGCATATATTTTCACATTATCTAAAATATCAATAATGTCTGTAATAGCCCCAATATTTTCATCATGACCGTGTGTTAAAAACAATCCTTTTATTCTTTCTTTTCTTTCTTTCAAATAATCAATATTAGGAATTATATAATCAATTCCTAGAGTATACTCATCAGCATACTGTAAACCCGCTTCAAAAACAAATATATCGTCATCTACCTCAATAACGTACATATTTTTTCCATTTTCATTTAGCCCACCCAGACTAAATATATTTATTTTACTCATTTTTCTCCTTTCTTTTTTAATAAAGTATAAAAGACTTAATAATTATAACAAAAGAATATAAAGTTGTCAAACAAAGAAAAAAGAGTTATTACTCTTTATCTTTATTACTACTTAAATAATCTATTACATTTAATGCTGCAATCGTCCCGTCATTAATAGCTGTTGTTAATTGCCTAATTTTTTTGCTTCTAACATCACCTGCTACAAATATTCCTAACACATTTGTCCTGCATTCTTCACCAGCATTAATATAATTATCATTATCTAAATCTATTAATCCATTAAACAATTCTGTTTCTGGATTTTGCCCTATCGATAGGAATACTCCTGAAACATTTATTTTTATCTCTTTATTATCATTATTAACTATAATTCCATCTAGTTCATCATTCCCTAGATATTTTATAACTTTAGATTTATAGAGAATTTTAACATTATCTTTTGTTAGTAATTCATTAATGAATTTTTTATCTCCTTTTAAAGACATACCACGCACAACCAAATAAACAGTCTTACAAATAGAACTCAAATAAATTGCATTAATTATTGCACTATTTCCACCACCTATTACTGCAACATCTTTATTTTTATAGAAAGAACCATCGCATACTGTACAAAAAGAAATACCATTTCCTAAAAAATTATCTTCATTCTCTAAACCTAAAACATTATAATGAGTCCCCGTTGCTATGATTATTGTTTTAGTTTGATAAATACCTTCATCAGTAACAACTTCCTTAATCTTACCATCATTAATTTTTAATACTTCCTCGATGTCCACATCACCGCCAAGATATGTTACTTGATCATATAAATTATCAGCTAACTCCGAACCGCTTATAGACTTAAATCCAGGATAATTTTCGACTCTTGACGATGATGTTATTTTTCCACCAATAGTTTCTTTCTCAATTATTTTAATTTTTTTACCATTACGAAGTAAATATATAGCTCCTGTTAACCCTGCTGGTCCTGCTCCTATTATTATACAGTCGTACATTTTATGCTTCCTAAATACTTCTTAATACTAGATACATTATTATACTTACTTACTTCACCATTTTTAATAACTACCAAAGTTGGTGCTTGCTTAATTCCTAAATCTTTACTCATTTGTGCATTTGCCTCCGCATCTATTGTTTCATATTTAATATCTTCTTTATTAAGTAATGTTTTAGCAGCCTTGCAATTTGGACAATTCTTTTTTGTAAACAACATTATACCATCTTGCATTTCACACTTACTATCAGTTTCTTTTTCATCATTACAACAATTGTGTCTTAACTCTGAATGTTCCAGATTATAAACTTTTCTATTTTTATACTCCTCTGCCTTACCATCATTCCAATTTTTAACTGGTCTATAATATCCCGTAATTCTACTATAAACTTCCGTTTCTTTACCACAAATTGGGCAAGTAAATTCTTCACCATTTATATAGCCATGAGTTTGACAAACAGAATATGTTGGTGACATTGTATAATATGGCAATTTATAATTTTCTGCTATTTTTCTAACTAAATTTGCAGCTGCTTTCCAATCAGTAAGTCTCTCTCCTAAAAAGGCATGGAATACAGTTCCTGAAGTATATAAAGTTTGTAATTCATCTTGAATATCTAATGCCATAAATATATCATCCGTAAAATCAACTGGTAAATGAGAACTATTTGTATAATATGGCGTATGATCTGGTTCACTAGCTGTTATTATATCAGGATACAATTCTTTATCATGTTTAGCAAAACGATAAGTAGTAGATTCAGCAGGAGTAGCCTCAAGATTATATAAATCACCATATTCTTCTTGATAATCACTTAATTTTTCACGCATAAAATTTAATACTTCTTTAGCAAACTTTTGCGTTTTTTGATGAGTTAAATCTGCTCTTAACCATTTAGCGTTTAAACCAACTTCATTCATTCCAATTAACCCAATTGTTGAAAAATGATTACTAAAAGATCCTAAATATCTTTTTGTATAAGGATATAATCCCTCATTAAGTAACTTAGTAATTACATTTCTTTTTACTTTTAATGATCTTGCGGCAATATTCATCAATTTTTCAAGTCTATCATAAAAATCTTGTTCGTCCGTAGCTAAATAAGCAATTCTTGGTAAATTTATTGTTACTACTCCAATAGATCCTGTTGACTCACCACTTCCAAAAAAGCCACCAGATTTTTTACGTAATTCTCTTAAGTCAAGACGTAAACGACAACACATACTACGAACATCACTTGGTTCCATATCGCTATTTATATAATTTGAAAAGTATGGTGTACCATATTTAGCTGTCATTTCAAATAATAATTTATTATTTTCAGTTTCACTCCAATCAAAATCTTTAGTTATTGAATAAGTTGGAATAGGATATTGGAACCCTCTACCATTAGCATCTCCTTCAATCATAATTTCAATAAAGGCTTTATTAATCATATCCATTTCTTTTTGACAATCTTTATATTTAAAATCAACTTCTTTTCCCCCAATTATTGCATTTAATTCAGCCAAATCATTTGGAACAGTCCAATCTAAAGTAATATTAGTAAAAGGTGCTTGCGTTCCCCATCTACTTGGTGTATTAACTCCATAAATAAATGACTGAATACATTGCTTAACATCATGATAGTTTAAATTATCAATTTTAACAAATGGTGCTAAATAAGTATCGAATGAAGAAAATGCTTGTGCGCCAGCCCATTCATTTTGCATAATACCCAAAAAGTTAACCATCTGATTACATAAAGTGGATAAATGTTTAGCAGGTGATGAAGTAATTTTTCCAGGAACTCCACCTAATCCCTCTTGGATAAGTTGCTTTAAACTCCAACCAGCACAATATCCAGTAAGCATTGATAAATCATGTAAATGAATAGCTGCACTACGATGAGCATTAGCAATTTCTTCATCATATACTTCACTTAACCAATAATTTGCTGTTATTGCTCCACTATTACTTAAAATTAAGCCCCCTACAGAATATGTAACTGTAGAATTTTCCTTAACTCTCCAATCAGTAACATTAATGTAACTATTAACAACATCTTTATAATCTAAAACCGTAGATTTCATGTTACGCATCTTTTCATGTAATTTACGATATAATATATAAGACTTTGCAACGTCTGCATATCCCGCTGCTATTAATACTGCTTCTACACTATCCTGAATATCTTCAACTGCTATAATATTATCTTTTAACTTTGGTTCAAAGTCAGCAGTTACTTTCAAAGCTAAAAAATCTATTACATTGTCATCATATTTTCTATCTACAGAATCAAATGCCTTCTTTATCGCATCTCCTATTTTTTTAATATCAAAACTAACAATTTTACCTTCTCTTTTTCTAACTTTATACATATTTATTTCCTCCTCCTTATTACTACGACAAAGCTCGAATTTCCACATTAGGAAAATTTTTTTTTATATTTTCATATATTAACAATAATTCACCACGCGTAAATCCATGTAAATTATGATTAATAACATCACTACTATCCTCAAAATTTTGAAGATAATATTTGCTATCTTTTCCAACCAATTCACAAATTTTTTTAATATCTTCAAAATTATGAAATTCTTTAACTAAAGTTGTTCTAAACTCATAGTCAATTTTACTACTTTTTAATATATCAATACTTTTCTTTATATTATCTATATTTATTTTCTTACCTACAGTCATCATATATTTACTATCTACATTCTTTATATCCATTGCCACATAATCTACAAGACCCTCTTCAATTATTTCTTTTAATATCAAAGGATAAGTCCCATTAGTATCTATTTTAATCAATAATCCCAATTCTTTTATATTCCGAAGTAAATCTTTAATATCTTTTTGAACCAATGGTTCTCCTCCCGTTATAACAATACCATCTAATATTTTCTTCCTTAAATTCAAATAATCAAGTACTTCATCTACTGTCATATTACTTTTTTCTTTAGTTGGTATTAAACTAGAATTTTGACAAAATGGACAACATAAATTGCATCCTTGAGTAAATATCATGCAAGCAACTTTCCCAGGAAAATCTAACAAAGTTACTTTTTGAATACCAGCTATTTTCATTTAGCTATCACCCGCATTACACTTACTTTGTTTTTATTTGCATTATTAATCGTATCTAATATCTTACTCTTATTTCTATTAACTACTAAAAACAAATTAAAACAACATAATTCTTGATATTTATTAATATATTTATATCTATTTTTATCATCTAATTTATTAATATAATCACTAATACTTCCATAGCCATCTTTTTTTAACACATCCAAATCACCATACATTGATTTATCCAATGTTAAAAAATGTTTATTTACTAATTCAGTATTTTCCTCACTTAAAGTAAAATTTAATTTTAAATCATTAGAAAATTCATCAACTTTCTTTTTCATAAAACTAACTATATCTATTCCAAGATCCAATAATGAATTATTTCCATTATCTTTAGTAAGAGCTATACAAGATTCCATTAAACCAGAAAAGCTAATATTCAAAGTTCCATTTCTTAAAACTTTTCTAACTCTTTTACCATCTTCAAGTCTCTTAGCATCATAAAGCATTCCATCATTTAATATAGTTTGATAATTTTCTTTATATAAACTAGATTGTAATTCATATCTTTGTAAAAGAGCATTCTTACTAAGTTCTAATAATTCTTCTAATTCTTTATAAAAATCATCTATATTCTCTAAATTATATTTTAATCCTAATCTAGCTAAATTAATAGTAACAGTCGATAACTTTATTCTTCCTCTAGAAGTCTGTTCATCACCATTAATATTTTTATTAATTATTAATTGATCACTTAAACAATCAATAATATCATCATAACTATTATTGTTTAAAAATAACATTACTAAATCATTTCTATTATAAATATTATCAACTAAATAACTACCATCTTTATCTATTTTACAAATAGTTGTAACATTTCTATATTTTTTCTCATTAAGTATTTTAAAATATATTTCTCTAAATAAATTTGCCTCAAAACTATCATCACTACTCAAACTTATATTTACTTTACTATTAGCTATTTTATATGTTTTATTATTTATGTAATTTAGTATTTTTCTTATACCACTATCTAAAGCATCATATATATTACTAATTGTAAAATCATAAACTTTTTGAAATACATTTTTACTATACTCATTTAATAATATATCACCATAATTTATAACATTTATATTTAATGTTTTTTCTTCATTAATTTTTTCTTTTAACAACGAAATATCAATAAATTCAAGTAATCCAACTACCTTAAAAAACATTATAGTATTATTGATAATACTGTCCTTAAAATCAGCCAATATAATTTTTTTAAAAACAATATCTAAATCCATTATTGTCTGTTCCATATATTGTTCTTCTTTAAAACCATTTACTATATCAATAATTTTTAATACAAAATCATTTATACTATTACAAGAAATAGAACTTAAATCTACAATTGATGAAGCAGTTGTCTTTAACGCATAAGATTTAATATCTTCAATATAAATTCTTCCTTCTTCATGTGCCCTATTATATTTTGATTCTATTAGATATGCTCTTGCAAACTCTTGTGATATCGTTTTTCCAAAACTTATCATTAAATCTATTGGCATACATTTTTGATAATTTTTAGCACTTAAGCCAATTTTTTCAATTGCTTTAACGAATTTATGTTGTTCTTTAACCGAAAAAGCTTCACGCGATGCTGCTCTTTGTAAACGATATTCATTGAAGTGTTTATATACATCATGATAACCACATTTTTTAAGTGTATTTTCAATTATATCTTGAATATCTTCAACGTTTATAGTCTTTCTATTTTCATAAACCGAAACTATATAATTTAATACTAAGTTATATACTTTATTTACTTTTTTTTCATTATTTGTATCTTCTTCATTACTATCAAATGCTTGTTTAATAGCAATAGCAATTTTAACACTATTAAACGAAACTCGTTGACCGCTTCTTTTCACGACTGTTAAATTTTCCAAGACTTCTTTCTCTTTCATTTTCCTATCCTCAGATTAATTATAACAAAGATAAAAAATATTGCAATGTTTTTTTTTACTTTTTTTTATTTTTTTTAAAACATTTTTTTAAATTTGCTTATTTTTTTATAAAAAAAAACATTATTCCAAGAATAATATTTTTATGTAAAGTAATGTAAAGTTTAACTATACAAATATTTTAAAATTTCATCTATTTCTTCTTTGCTAATTGTATATTTTTTATTTCTAAAGCCTATATTAGGTTTTATCCCATCATCGAAATGGAAATCGGAACCAATTGTCGAAATTAAATTATTACTTTTAGCAAAAGAATTCCACTTATTTATATCATCATGGATAATTCCATTTTTATCAACATACAAATAATTTCCCTCTATAGCATCTATATTCATTATTTTTATCAAATTAACAATATCATCTTCCGTTAAATTATCTTCGTAACTATAAGCAACAGGATGTGCTAAAACTACCTTCCCACCAGCTGCTTTAATTAAGTCAGCCGCTTCTTTAGGAGTAACAGCAGATTTTTTTATATATGCTGGGCATCCTTCGTTCATCAAATTCTCAATAAATTCTCCTTTACTAGGCAAATGTCCGAAATTCTTAATTAGAAAATCTTCATTTTCTTTATTAGATATTACATCTAAAGAAATATGAGCCTTTGTTACTGCATCAATTTTATCAAGTTCACCAACATTTACTTTATAGCCAAATTCTTTTAACTTCTCACTAACATCATACAAATAGTCATGACGATAATTGCGTATCTTTTTTAGTTTTTCTCTAAATTTCATATTATTCAAATCAAAATTATATCCAAGAACATGTACACTACTTTTTTCACTTTTTGTTGAAATTTCTACAGCTGGAATTAAAACTATATTATTTTTTTTAGCATAATCAAATAAATCATCATCATAAGCATCAATTGTATCATGATCAGTTATAGCAATTACAGAAACCTCATTTTTTATTGCTTCATCTATTACCTCTTTGGGAGCTAAAAACCCATCTGATTTATTTGTATGAATATGTAAATCAATCATCTTTTTCATGAATTAATCCTTCTTTCATAATTTCACAATTACTAAATAATATATCAGTATAGTCACAAAACATTATACTACACTTTAATTCTTTTTTCACTGTATAAATAAACAAAAAAAATACAAGAACATCATTTTTTTGATATTCTTATATTTTTATTCAAATTCTTAAATATTAAAATATTAACATTGCTAAAGTTAAAATTACTATAGAAGACAAAGCCAAATATATTATTAATTTAAATGCCCACTTAAACCATGTTGAATATTCTACTCTAGCAACTGCCAATCCACCCATAATCGCTCCACAAGTAGGAGTTATTAAATTTACTAATCCATTAGCAGCAACCATTGTCATTACATTAGCCTCTACAGAAAATCCTAATTGACTAGCTAAAGGTCCTAATATTGGTGTAGATAAACTAGCTAATCCTGATGATGATGGAACTAATATTGATAATAAAATATGAAGCAAGTAATTACATGGAGTATATAAAATTGCCGGTACGTCTTTTAACCATTCTGCTGCATTATAAATAATATAATTATCAAAATGAGTTACACCCATTAATACTGATACTCCACGAGCAATAGCAATAATTAAAATTACTCCAACCATATCATCGGCTCCATCTACAAAAGTATCAACAGTCTCTTTCTCACTAAAACGATTTACTATACATAAAAATATTGTTACAATTAAAAACCATAAAGCGCCCTCATTAAACCACCAATTACCAAGTGGAGAACCAGTCAAAAATCCTGTCTTATCTAAGAAAAAGTCTATTCCTAAAGTATCCCATGGAATAAATCCAATAATCATAACTACAAAAGATAACCCAAATATCCAAAGAGTTATTTTTTGTCTTGTTGTTAGTTTAGCATTATCTTCTTTATTATCTTCACCATATCTTTTCTCCATAGCTTTTTGTTCTTGTAAAGATAGAAAGGTTGAACCCTTATCATTTTTTACTTTTTTAGCATATTGCATTACAAACAAAACCGCTATAAGATAAGATGTTAACCACAATGCTATACCTATTGCAATAATTATTCCTTGATTTACAGCTATTCCCTCTGGCAAAGCACTAGTAGCTGCACCAACCGCAAAAGGATTTATTGTTGAACCTAATACACCAACTCCTGCACCAAGCAAGATAGTAGCTGATGCGACAATTGTATCCATACCAGCCGCAACCATTGTAGCTGCAAGCAAAGCATAAAAACCAACGGTCTCTTCTAGCATTCCATATGTTGTTCCTCCAATACTAAAAATAAACATTAATATTGGGATTAAGAATAATTCCCTACCTTTAAGTTTTTTAATTAATACCTTTATTCCTGTTTCAAGTGCGCCTGTTTTAGTCACCACCGCCAAATATGCTCCCAAAATCATAACGAAAATACAGACATCAACTGCATCTTGAAATCCCAAAATAGGACTAATCAAAATATCTGATAATTTAGCACCTACCACCCCACTACCATTAACAATTTCATCACCTACAAATTTAGCCTGCGGCAACAAATGTGATGCAATTCCTAATAGAATTAATAAAATTAAAATTATTGAAAAAGCAGAAAGCATAAACTTTTTATTTTTCTTCTTTTTCTTTTCTTTTGCCATCTTTTTATCCTCCTTATATATAATTTTAGTACCTGTTTCTCCCCTTAATGCTTCCAATCCATCACTAAGCGAAGAAATAATTGCTATCCCTTTTGGATTATTTGTAACAAAGTTAATACAAGCCTCCACCTTGGGCAACATGCTTCCTTTGGCAAACTCACCAGCACGAATATATTTATTAGCTAATCTAACATCTAGCAAATCTAAACTTTGCTCTTCTTTAGTATTATACTTAATACAGACTTTAGAAACTGCTGTCAATATAAGTAATCTATCTGCTTTAATTAAAGTAGCTAATTTACAAGCAGCAAAATCTTTATCAATTACTGCATCTACACCTTTATACCCATCACCATCTTTTATAACGGGTATTCCACCACCTCCGCATGTAATCACAACATTTCCATCTGATAAAAGATTTTCTACTACTTCTTGTTCTAAGATACTAACCGGTTTAGGAGATGGTACTACTCTCCGATAACCACGTCCAGCATCTTCGACAAAAATATAACCTTTTTCCTTTGCAATTTTCTTGGCTTGCTGTTGGTCATAAAACATTCCTACAGGTTTAGTTGGATTTTTAAAAGCACTATCACGTGGATTAACTAAAACCTGAGTAATGACTGTCGTACACTCTTTTGATATATTTTCTTTCCTTAGTTCCTCTGAAATCGCCTGTTGCAAATGATATCCAATATATCCTTGACTCATTGCTCCACATTCAGCAAAAGGCATAAGTGGAGTTCCTGCTTTATTTTGATACGCATTATCAAAAGCTAAATTTATCATTCCGACTTGTGGCCCATTTCCATGAACTATAACAACATCGTGTCCCTCTTTTACTATTTTAACAATTTGCTTAGCTGTTTGTTTAACTAATGATAATTGTTCTTCTGGATTGCTTCCTAATGCATTACCACCTAAAGCTATTACAATTCTCAATTTTCACCACCACTATTTCCCATTAACAGTAGCATAAATTATTGCCTTTATTGTATGCATTCTATTTTCGGCCTCTTCGAAAACTTTAGACTTATCGCTATTAAATACTTCATCAGTTACTTCCATCTCATTAATCCCAAACTTTAAAGAAATTTCTTTACCAATCGTTGTTTTAGTATCATGAAATGATGGTAAGCAATGCAAAAATATTGCTTTTTCATCTGCATTTTTCATTACATCCATATTTATTTGATAAGGTTTAAGTAAATTAATTCTCTCTTCCCATTTACTAGCATCTTCTCCCATTGACAACCAAACATCCGTATATAGCACATGTACTCCTTTTGTACCTTCCATTATATCTTCAGTCATCTTTATTGTAGAACCACTTTTACTAGCTACTTCCATACATACATTTCTTAACTCTTCAGATGGCCATAACTCTTTTGGAGCACAACAAGTAAAATTAATTCCTAATTTAGAACATACTACCATCAAAGAATTAGCTACATTATTCCTTGCATCCCCACAAAATGCTAATGTCTTTCCTTTCATACTACCAAGACATTCTTCTGCCGTCATAATATCTGCTAACATCTGTGTAGGATGAAACTCATTAGTTAAGCCATTCCATACAGGAACAGAAGAATATTTTGCAAGTTCCTCAACAATACTTTGTTCAAATCCACGATACTCTATTCCGTCATACATTCTACAAAGTACTCTCGCTGTATCAGCAATACTTTCCTTTTTGCCCATTTGACTACCAGTAGGTCCTAAATAAGTTACACCCATTCCAAGATCATGTCCAGCTACCTCAAAAGAACATCTGGTTCTTGTACTATCCTTTTCAAATAAAATGGCAATATTTTTTCCTTCTAAATATCTATGGTTTTTCCCTTTATGTTTTAAAACTTTAAATTTTTTTGCTAAATCAATTAAATATCTAATTTCTTCTTCACTATAATCTAATAATTTTAAAAAATCTCTTCCTTTTAAATTCATATTAATCCTCTCTTATTAATGGCATACTCATACATCTTGGGCCACCTCTACCACGAGAAAGCTCAGATCCATGCATTTCTAATACTTTTATACCATATCTTCTTAAAACAGCATTTGTAATATTATTTCTATCATATACAATAACAACCCCTGGAGCAATACATAAAGTATTAGATCCATCATTCCATTGTTCCCTTTCAGAAATTATTTTATCTCCTCCGCCACAAGGAATCAAAGTTATATCTCTCTTTAAATACTTTTCTAATATATTTTCCAAATTATCATTAATTTCTCTAACTTTTACCCCTTCAATAACATCTTCCTTAATTTCAAAAACTTGAAGCGTTTCAATAATACCAGGATGATAAGTAAATTTATCATAATCAATTTGAGTAAACACTGTATCTAAATGCATAAAAGCTCTCGAATTTGGTATATTAAATGCTAATACCGTATCAAATGGACAATCTGGATCTTTAAATAAATTTAATGCTAATTGTTCAATTGATTCAGGTAAAGTTCTCTGACTAACACCAATTGCCAAAATATGATCATTTAAAACTAAAATATCTCCGCCTTCAATATGATATGGATTATAACGATCATAATACTTTATAGTACCTTTATAATCAGGATGATATTCAAAAATATATTCCGCATAAATTGTTTCTCTATTTCTAGTAACTGAATACATTTTATTTAAACTAATTCCATTTCCTATTGAAGCAAAATTATCACGAGTAAAAACTAAATTAGGCATCGGATCCGCTAAAAATTTAGAGTCTTCTATAACTAAATCCACTAATGAATGCTCCATATCTCTTTCCATTGCAGCAAGTTCACTAACTCTAATTCCTTCCATCGTTTTAAGAACTAAATCTCTATTATTAAACTCCATCAAAAATTCAATAACTGCATTTTTATATTTTGGTGTCTTAATGCCAGCTTCATATACAAATTGTCTCACAAATTTTTCTTTAATATTAGGATTAATATCTAAAACCTCAGTCATTAAATCCTCTAAATAAACAACCTCTACTCCATTCATTCGAAGTATTCTAGCAAATTCATCATGCTCTTCTTGAGCTATTTTTAAATAAGGAATGTCATCAAAAAGTAATCTTTCTAAAGAATCTGGTGTTAAGTTAAGTAATTCATTCCCTGGTCTATGTAATAATACCTTCTTAAGTGGCTTAATCTCACTTTTAACATTTATCATTATATCACCCTTCCTATCTTTATCAAAAGTATAAACAATTACACTCACCCTACTATAAAAAATTATAACAAAAAATAAATATTTTGTCTATCTATAATTTCTATTTTCAAAAAAATAAGTAGTAATATAACTACTCATTAATAATTTATTGTTTAAAGTAAAAACAAATAATAAATTTATATTAATACTAACGTAACTCTAAATGAATCTGCACTACCATAACCACCTGCAACGCTTGCCATACCAAAAATTCCAGCGCGACCATCAACATTATTACAAGAAAGACCTCTATAGAACCACGGAGTACTACTAGTTACAAATCTCATATAATCGCCATGCCAATTTTTCGTCTCCGATAATGCATGTCCAAAGCATATTGCTCCATTGCATGCCTCTAAAATATTTGTTGATGTATATAAGTCATAATATTTTTTCGAAGGTAACACGTTAAACCCACTTTCTGCAATTACATTGTTATAATTTCCCATTACATGATCATTAGCTCCACCAGACATGTCATATACACCTGTAATGTTCCCCGTTGTGCTCGCTACTTTAGTCATGTCTCTTATTGATGATCTGTCATTAGTATTATAATTTAACAAATATCCATCCCAAGTATGGAAGCCATAAGTATTGTATTGAATTGTTGATGACTGATTTGGATATGTTCCATTTATCGGAGTACTACCAGAAACATTTCCACCGCTTCTTCCCGTATAAAATCTTTTAGTATCTCCATCTCCCATATAGCAACCATTATTTATATATATTTCTCTATTTGATCCATATTTAGAATGTGATAAATAGGCTACGGCTCCCCATTCACTATTCTTCATCATATGACTATCGGCATTAGCAGTTAATCCATATGTTGATGAGCCCGCAAATGCCAAATTGCTACTGGATAATGTTCCTCCAGCAAATTTTAATGATGTTTGAAACTGTGCAGACATATTTTGATATGCTATTAACGATGTTGTATCAGGCAATATTGTTGGCGTTGTAGCGCTTCCGGTTGTTTCAAATTTTCCTACCCATATTCCAGATAACTCTTCGCCAGCTTCTCTTACGCCATCACTATCATTATCCCACCAAAATGCTGGATGAGTAATATATTCTCCTACTTGACTACCAGTTGATATTTCACTATTTGGTTGAAATATTATTTCTATTTCTTGTTCTTGGCCTGTACTACTTTCTTGTAGTGTCCATATTTTATATTTATATCTTGGTATCCATACAAAGTATGCTAATATATCTGATTGATCTACTTCTATATTAGTTGTATTTAGATATTTACTTCTTGATGATTCTGTTACTAATATTGAATTAGCCCACTCTTTATTATCATAATTATACCAACTACTATCTGTTGACGATACTGTTTTTATTATGGTATTATTTTCTGATACATCAAATGTTATTGGTATCATTCCTTCATCTAATACTGGTTCATTAGGAATATTTTTATCAGTACAACTTCCATTTAATGATAAACTAAATACTTGATTCATTGTAGACGATGAAGTCTCTTCTGCATCTAACCATATCCATAAATAATATGTATCAGTTGTACTAAATAAATAATCTTTCCTATCTAATAATATTATTTTATCTCCAGCTTGTTTTCCTTTAAAATTACCAGTTACTACAACATCTTGATATGGACTAGTATCCGTTTTAGTAAATGAATACATAAAATAATCACTATTAGATAGTCCTGTACCTATACTATTTATATCTAACCATAAATCCATATAGATAGAACCACCAACAGTAATTGTTGGCGTTACTGTTACTTCTCTTTTTATATAATAGGCACGATTTTCTTCAGTCACTTCTGTTGGGACAATTAGTACATCACCTGTTTCAATATTACCTCCTCCATCAGCAGCACATGAAAAATCTTTTGAAACAGTAAAAACAATATTTGTTTTTTGAGCTTCAGTTGTCTGCCAAGTAAGATATGCAAAAGACGCACCAATTACTGTAAATATTACTGTTAAAACTGACAATATAATTATTATTTTTTTATTCTTATCCATACTTCCTCCGACTTCCTCCAAGAAAGGTCATTAAGCATTTTACTTAAAGGTCATTTACTTTATCATAACTCCTTATAATTAAAAGAATCGTATAAATATAACATAAATTATTTTTAAATTTTCTCGCAAACTAGATATAGACAAAAATATCATGGCTATGTTATAATTTATATATAATAAAAGTGGCCTTTAAGTAAAATGCTTAAAGGTCATTTTTATAACTGCTTAAATTAATTTTTCTATAAAAAAATTACTTCATAATAAAGTAATTTTAAACTTTTTCCTCAATATAATCATTGATAATTCTACTAGACATAGCTAATTCATCATTAAATTCTTCCATTTTATTTAAATATTCTATATATACTTGTTTACTATTTAATATATCAGATTTCTTTCTTATCTCTTCATCTACTAATTTGTAACTATCATCACCATTATTTTCTAAATAAGTTGCTTTTTTTTCTAATGTTTTTATTTCATCAATTAATTTTTTTATTTCTTCATCTTTATTTAAAATATTTTCTATACTTCGATACTCTTTATATAATTTTGAATTTTCTATTGAATTAAACAATTCTTCTAATTTACTTTCTATCACAAACTACGCCATCCAAACTCCATGTTTTCACTGAAGTAATTTTAACAGGAACTATTTTCCCTAAACATTCACTACCACAATCAACATTTACTAACTTCATATTTTCAGTATAACCCATATATTTATTATCTTTATCTGATTCAGAAATTATCAAAACATCGACAATCTTATCTTTCATTTTCTTATTACTTTCTAAAGCATACTTATTTATAAGTTCATTTAATCTAGCAAGTCTTTCTTTTTTTTCTGAAAATGGCGTATCATCTTTCATACGAGAAGCCGGTGTTCCTTCTCTTGGCGAAAAAATAAATGTATAGGCTAAATCATACTTAACTTTATTAACTACATCCAAAGTTTTCTCAAAATCATCATCATTTTCACCAGGAAAGCCAACAATAATATCCGTTGTAATACTTACGTTTTTTATCTTATTTTTAATTTTTTTTACTAAATCTAAATATTCTTCAACTGTATATTTTCTTCCCATTAATTTTAAAATTCTATTAGAACCAGACTGAATTGGTAAATGTATATATGGCATAATATTATCACATTTTGAAATAACCTCAATCATTTCATCTGTAAAATCCCATGGATGACTAGTCATAAATCTAATTCTTGGTATTCCTATTTGCGAAGCCTCCACTAGTAAAGTTGCAAAATCATAATTTATATCTAAATCTTTTCCATATGCATTAACATTTTGACCTAACAAAGTAACTTCTTGATATCCATTATTGTATAATTCTCTTATTTCATTAATAATATCTTCTGGTCTCCTACTTCTTTGCTTTCCTCTTGTATACGGAACTATACAATAAGTACAAAATTTATCACAACCATATTGAATATTTACCCAAGCTACATATTTACTATCTCTATCAACTGGTATATTTTCATAAATATTACCCTCAATACTAAATACTTCTCTAATATTCTTCTTCTCTTTATAATACTTATCAAGATATTCTGGTATTTTATGATAATTATGTGTTCCACATATAATATCTATCCATTTATAATCTTTAATTTTATTAACTAATCCTTCTTCTTGTGCCATACATCCACAAAATATAACAACTATATCTTTTTTCTCTTCTTTTAAATGTTTAATTCTTCCAAGCATTCCTTCTACTTTGTTATGTGCATTTTCTCTAATAGCACAAGTATTTATAATAATAACATCTGCTTTCTCTAAGTCATTTATTTTAGTATAACCAAGATCATCCATAATACCAGATATATATTCACTATCATGTACATTCATTTGACAACCATAAGTTAGCACTAAATATTTTTTATCTTTTCCAATATTATCTATATTAAAAATATTATAATCATCATATAAAATTTTTACTTCTTCTTTTCCTCTAATTTTAGCATTTAGCATATTTGGTAAATTCATACTTCTCACTCCAAATGTAATTATATAACAAATTACCCTAAAAGTATAGTCTTAATATAATCTTTATCCCTATAATATATTATATTAAAATAATTATTTTCTGTAATTTGTTTTTTTATTTCTTCAAATATATTTAATTATCTTAAAAATATTTATTTTTATAAATTTACTTAACTTCATTAATATCATCAATCATTAATCTTTTTTTATTTCTGTTGCCCTTAATACTGACAAAAAGGCTTCTTTAGGGATGTCAACTCTTCCAATAGTTTTCATCTTTTTCTTACCCTCTTTTTGCTTTTCTAGAAGTTTCCTTTTTCTTGTTATATCTCCACCATAACACTTTGCTAATACATCTTTTCTCATAGCTTTAATATCGGAACGAGCTATAACCTTACTTCCAATAACTGCCTGTACTGGAACTTCAAACATTTGTCTAGGAATAATTTCTTTAAGATTATCTACAATTACTCTGCCTCTTTTATAAGCAAAATCTTTGTGAACGATTACTGATAATGCATCCACAACATCGCCATTTAGCATAACATCCATTTTAACTAAATTAGACTCTTTATAACCAATTAATTCATAATCAAAAGATGCATATCCTTTAGTATAACTTTTTAATTTATCAAAAAAATCATACACTATTTCAGATAAAGGAATTTCATAATGAATATTAACTCTTATTGTATCTATATAATCAGTTGATATATAAGTCCCTCTTTTTTCTTGACACAATTCCATAATACTGCCAATATATTCATTAGGAACATAAATACTAGTTCTAATATATGGTTCTTTTATTAAAGCTATTTTTACCTTTTCTGGGAAATCAGCTGGGTTATCAACATAAATAACTTTCCCATCTGTTAAAGTTATTTCATATATTACAGAAGGTGCCGTAGCAATAATATCAACATTAAATTCTCTCTCAATTCTCTCAGTAATAATATCAAGATGTAAAAGCCCTAAAAAACCAGTTCTAAAGCCAAATCCTAATGTCGAAGATGTTTCAGGTTCAAAAGAAAGTGAAGCATCATTTAGTTTTAATTTTTCTAAAGCATCTCTTAAATTGGGGTATTTTTTACTATCAATCGGATATATTCCACAAAAAACCATTGGTTTTAATACTTTATACCCTGGAAGCCCAATATCACATGAATTATTTTCTAAAGTTATTGTATCTCCTACTTTTACATTATCAATTGATTTAATTGAAGCACATAAAAAGCCAACTTCTCCCGGTAATAATTTATCAACTTTTACTTCTTTTGGTGTACTATAACCAAGCTCAGTAACATCATAACTAGCATCAGTGGTAATCATTTTTATCTTATCATTAACCCTAACAATTCCACTTACTACTCTAATTAAAGATACTACTCCACGATATGAATCAAAATAACTATCAAAAATTAAACATCTAAGTTTATTATCATTATATTCACATCTTGGACTAGGAATTCTATTAACAATAGCATCTACTAATTTATCAATACCAATACCTGTTTTAGCAGAAGTTAATATTATTTCATCTCTTTTAAAACCAAAAGTTTTATTTAATTCTAATATCCTTTTTTCAATATCCGCTGATGGTAAATCAATTTTATTAATAACCGGTATAATTTCTAAATTATTCTCAAGCGCCAAGTAAACATTTGACAAAGTCTGTGCTTCTATTCCTTGAGCAGCATCTACTATTAAAATTGCTCCTTCACAAGCTGCCATACTTCTTGAAACCTCATAGGTAAAATCGACATGTCCTGGAGTATCAATTAAATTAAGTATATAATCTTTATAGTTTAGTCTAACAGCATTAAGCTTAATAGTAATTCCTCTTTCTCTTTCAAGTTCCATAGAATCCAAAATTTGCTCTTTCATCTCTCTTTTATCAATTGCTCCAGTATACTCAAGTATCCTATCAGCTAAAGTGCTTTTACCATGATCAATATGAGCAATAATACAAAAATTTCTAATATTTTTATTATCCATATCTCCCAAACCTCAAATAAGATTATATCAAATAAATATTAAAAATAAAAGAAAAAAAGCACAATATATATTGTACTTATTACCTATTATTTACAATCCATACTTATCAAAAATGGATAAGCACTATCAGAAGGTACTTTTTTATAATCAATATCAAAAGAAATAATCGTATTATCTAAATTACATAACTCTCCATTTTCATTTTTAATATCTGAAATGTCATAATTATATTTATCACGAAGATCTCCTAACGTAACATAGTAAATACCTTCTTCATTTATATCGAATTGAGTATACAACTCATTGGTTTGTATTTCTTTAGCAAATTCTAATAACTTATTAAAAACATCTTCTTCCCAGTCATCTAATTGAACAATGTCATTTTCTTCTTCATTATTAGTACTGTTATTGTTATTAGTTGTATTATTATTATCTTTATTTAGTATAACAAAAGTAATCAAACTGCCCATTAATAAAATCAAAATTATAACTATTCCAATCATTAACTTTTTTTTTATAAATACCTTCTTTCTTTATTTTAAACCGTAGCCTTTTGATTACATTTTAAACTGCTTCCACTTCCTGAATATGTATTACAGCCACTAGTACAATAATAACTAGTTGAAGTACATGTTCCGCAAGTATAGCAATATGAGCATTCATTCCAACAACAGGAACTGCCAACATTGCAAGGAAGGCAGACCTGCCTGCAATTACAATAACTACCTGTACATCCGCATTGATAAGACGACGTCGAGCTACTTGGTCCTTTTACGCAAATGTTTCCTTTTGAACTATCATAAGTAAGTGTTCCTGATGAACATTTATATGGTAAACTACTAATATTAAAGGTTACATCTTCTTCTGGCATTGTAAATGTATATGTTTGTTCATTTGTGTCTACATATCCACTTATTCCATTCCATTTATAGTAATTCTTTGGTGACGCACTTATTGTTACTTCATCTCCTACTACATATTCTCCTTCACCAACTACATTTTCTATTCCTTCATCTGCATTAATATAAACATTAAATTTATATATAAATCTATATGTTCCATATTTATTTTCATATGTTAGTTTATTATCTAATACATCTGATATATCTACCTTTAACCACAAA
>CALVON010000005.1 GCA_944350315.1 uncultured Bacilli bacterium
CCAGTACCTACTTGCCAGTTACTCATAATCATATCATAGTATTTTCTAACATCATTAATAAATCCCTCAATGGCATTATTTGCAGCATCAATTCTATTTTTTCCATTATTAGCTTCTGGAGTTATATTAATAGTATCTCTTGCATCGCTATAACTTTCAGTAAAGTTTTTAGTTTCAATTGCTATTGGGCTAAGTGCTTCAAGATTAGCCCTATTGACATTTTGAATCTCTCTGTATTTTACTGCAACTAAAGAAGAATCTTTTGACAATTCAGCTAATGCATTTCTAATAGCAACCATTCCATTGTGTACTTCAATAACATTTTGAATTTGTACGCCTGCATCTTTTCCTTCCCATGAACTTTTTAATGCATTAATTCCTTGGTATAAATCATTAATAATAGTATCAGCTGTTCCTAATACTACATTTTTATACAAAGAAGATGCATCATTGTATAATTGTCCTACATTATTTACCTTGTGATTCATTATTTTCCTCCTTTATTTTTTAAAATTATTTTGTATATTATACACTATAAGAAAGCTATCATATACATTGTTATTATATTATATTTTTTTTTGCTTTTCAATAACTTACACATAATATTCTTATTACATGTTAAATTTTGGAAGTAAAACAATTATTTTAGGCCTAAATCCAAAATGTATCTGAATAATGTAATTTATATATAAAAATTTATATTTATAAAAAAGTTAGCATTTCCTTGGGCTAACTTTTTAAATTATTTACTATTTTTTATACATATCAGTTTTCTTTATATAATCTATTCTATAATTTATCATTCTTTTAACAATGTATCAATTTTAACTTTATATGTGAAGTGTTTTTATCCTAATTGAAATATTTTACTATTTTTTATGAGGTCAGTACTATTTACATAATTCCCATATTGAATTCGTAGGTAATTTGACTTATCTTTAATGCAAAGCAATTTTAAAAATTTTTATTGTTTATTTTTTTTAGTAATTTATCAGGTAATATTTCTTTAATATATTTAAGATTTATTATTAAATATGCTCCTCCACTAATTATACCTGAAACAATTATATTCATTATTTGAATTAGTCTATTTTCATTATTAATAGGCAAAATAGTATTAAATATTTTTAAACTTATTACTAAAATAATTAGAGAAATTATATATCTTGGAATTATTTTAAATGTTTCTGTATATTTAAACTTCATATCTTTATTTAGATATATTATACTGATAGTATTTGATACTAAAAAGCCAAGTAAAGTTGCTGTAATTGCTCCATAATATGCAGGAAGGTTTAAAATATAAAATAAATTCATTAAAGGTATATCTAATAATAGATTTAATAATAGTCCTATAATGACACTAAAATAAATTACTTTTGATTTGTTCAGGCTCTGTAATAATGAATTTATTACCATATACAAGCAGTCAAAAATGGTTACAATTATGGTGTATTTAATGATTTTAGGTCCATATATGCTTTGACCATAAAAGATATTCCAAACGCTTGTAGACATGCTACTTAAAAAGATAGCCAGTGGTGATATTATCAAAATTATTATTTTTAGACATTTATTGAAATTACTGTTTACAGCAGACATATTTTTTTCAGTATAATCTTTTACCATATTAGGAATTAGACTTATTATTAGTCCTGTGGAAATTGAGGTAATTATTGTATTAAATTTTACTCCCCAAGTAGTAAACACACTACTAATAAATTCTGTATCAATAGCAGAAAATCCTAGTTTTGGTAAGGTTCTAATTACTAATATCATATCGGTTGATGTGTATAGTGTATTTGCTAAATTGATAATAATAAATGGCATTGCATATAATATTATTTTCTTAATTATTTCTTTATCATCTGATTTGGTAGTTTTACTTTTGATGTCTAATCCTATTTGATGTTTATTTTTTTTAACAATTATATTCAAATATGTGAATGTTGCAATACCCCCTATACATGCTGCAAATACTGATATACCAACAGCATATTTTATTGGTAATTTTAAAATATAGACGCAAAGGTAACTGCCTAATATAATTATAGCAATCCTTACTATCTGTTCTATTACTTGACTTATTGATGGTTCTTTTATATACCTATGGCCTTGTAAATAACCTCTTTCAATACTTAAAAAGGGAATAATTAACAACGAGAAAGAAATTAATCGAATAACAAAAGTTACATCTTCAATTGTATTTCCACCCTCCAATTTTCCAATAATTAAGTCAGACAGTTGTGGAGCAAAAGAGAAACATATCAAAAAAGCTATAATAGAGAAAAACATTATTATTTTCGTTGCTATTTGATACATCCTATTTTTTTTATCATATTCTTTTAAGGTGTTATATTCACTAGTTAACTTACTAATTGCTAAAGGTATGCCAGCTGATGAAATAATTAGAAAAACATTATATATATTGTAAGCATATCCATATAGTGTTCCACCTTGTTCACCAATTATTTTGTAAAATGGAATAACATAAATTACACCTAAAATTTTTGTTAATATTATACAAAATGTAGCTATAAATGCACCTTCTAAAAATGTTGATTTTTTTAATTTTTTCATACTATTTATCACCGAAATATACTTGATACCATATTAAGAATATATAAATATTATATATTTTCCTACCATTGTTGCATTTATTAGAATAATGATCTTCTAATAGCTTATTTATTACTTCTTTGTTAAAAAACTTTGAAACATAATCTTTATTAAAATATTCTTTTACTTTTTTATAATATTTTTCTTCACGAATCCATTTTGAAAAAGGAACTGGAAAGCCTAATTTTCTTCTTGTAGACCACTCTTTAGGCATCACTTCGTCGGCAACATTTCTAAAGATCTCTTTAGTTTTATTTTTTCTAATAAGATACTTTGTTGGTATTTTTCTTGCTACTTCCCATACTTCTTTATCTAAAAAAGGGACTCTTAGTTCAATAGAATTAGCCATAGACATTTTATCAGCTTTTAATAAAATATCTTGTGGTAACCAAAAATGCATGTCAATATACATTTTTTTTATGATGTCATTCTCATGTTTTACTTTTTCATAATAAGGTTTTAAAACATCTGTAGTCGTCATGTTATCTTTCAAATTGTCTGCTAATATTTCATTAGCTTCTTTCTCATTCATAACTTGAGCATGTCCAATATACCTTTCACAAAATGGTTTACTATATTTTATAATTGTATTTTTTCCAGGGAAATGTGGCAATCTTTGAGAAATGGATGCTAATGGTTTTTTAATAATTGATGGTAATGACATGTATATTTTTACTAAACGTGGTTCTAAATATTCATTGTATCCTCCAAACATTTCGTCTGATCCTTCTCCTGATAAGACTACTTTTACCTGCTTTTTGGCAAGTTCTGATAGAAACAGTAATGGAACTGTCGATAAATTGGCGTGGGGTTCATCGGTGTAGTACTCTACTTGAGGTAAAATATTAAAAAAATCATCTTTTGATATATATTCACTATAATTTTTTACATTCATTAAATCTGAAAAATCTTTAGCTATTTTTGTTTCATCAAATCCTTGTTCATCGAATCCTACGGTGAATGTTTTATCAGGTTTAGCTACACTTACTACGTATGATGAATCTACTCCCCCTGATAAATATGATCCAACTTCAACATCTGATGTTATTTGATGATATTTAATTGAATCTGATAAAATTGATTTTACTTCACTTTTATACACATCATAAGGTTTTTTTACTTTTTCAAATTTTATGTCAAAATATTGTTTTATTTTTAATTTACCATTACTATACTTGAAATAATGTCCTGGTTTTAGTTTATATACATTCTTAAAAAATGTTTCTTCAAAAACTGAATATTGAAATATTAAGTACATTTTTAGGGCTTTTTCGTTTACTTCTTTTATAAAGTTAGGATGAGGAAGCATTCCTTTTATTTCTGATGAAAACATAAATTCATCATTGTTTTGGTAATAATAGAATGGTTTTATTCCAAAATGGTCACGACATCCTACTAATTCTTTCGTTTCCTTGTCATATATTACAAAGGCAAACATTCCTCTTAACTTTGAAAATAGTGATTCATGATATTCTTCATATCCATGTAAGATTACTTCAGTATCGGTATTAGTAGTAAAGGTGTGTCCCTTTTCTAACAATTCTTTCTTCAACTCTTGATAATTATATATTTCTCCATTAAAAACAATAACTTTTGTTTTATCTTCATTATAAATTGGTTGATTTCCACTTTTCAAGTCAATAATAGAAAGTCTTCTAAAGCCAAGAGCAACGTCTTCATCTACATAATATCCTTCACTGTCTGGGCCCCTATGAATAATAGCATCAGCCATTGATTTTACTATTTTATTTTTATCTTTTTTTGCTTTTTTATCTATGAAACCAACAAAACCACACATATTTCTTCATCTCCTTATGTATTGTTTTTCCAATAACTATTTTTATATTCTTTATAATATCTTAAATGTTTTTTTATTAGATATAATTTTCTTAATATATTTCTATCTTTGCTATATTTGACAGGATTAACTCTTTTTTTATTCCATAATTTTATTATTTCTTTTTTGTATTCTTCGTTTGTGATATATTTTTTAGCAATTCTTTTAGGAACAAATGATAATAAAACTTTTTCGTCTAAAAATTTATAAGTCATCTTCTTATGATATATTAAATCATCAATTAAAACTTTTACAAGATTGTATCCCATAGCAGTTAAATAATAGCTACATCTACCTTGCCTTGCATTTATTTCTAATACTTTAAATTTCTGATCTCTATAATCATATTTTAAATCAAACTCACAAAAACCTTGATAATTAATATCTTCTAAAAACTGTTTCATTTGTTTCTCTATTTCTTTTGTCGATCCGAATTGATTATAGCCATTTATTAATACAGCAGCATTCCCTACCATATTTTTACTATGTTCTTGTAACCCTATTTGTGCTAATGTAAGTAACTTTACTTGATGATTAGAATCAACATATGCTACTGCATCAAATAAATATGAATCATCTCCTGGTATATAATCTTGTATAATTAAATAATCACTATATCCATTATTTTTAATTAAATTAATTGTTTCATTTAATTGTTCCTGACTGTATATTTGATAAATTTTATTCTTTCCTTCAAATGAAAGATGATTATACATAATAACATTACTAGGTTTTAAAATTACTGGGTAAGTCATTTTTTCTTTAAACTCAATATCATCTTTACAATTATAATAAAATGTCTTAGGCAAGTTAATAGACGATTTTTGGTAAGTTTTGTAAAATTTTTCTTTCATGATTAATGATTCAATTATGCCTATATCTGGATAATTAAAAATGAAATTGTCTTTTATTAATTTTTTCTTATTTTTAGAGATAAATTTGATATAGCTTTCGTTAGAACTAATAAGTAAAATTAATTTATCTTTATGTTCATTTTTGTATTTATATATGGCATTTAAAAAGCCTTTTTCTGTCCAAATATTATCATCATAAATTATATTTAATATATTAGAAAATTTAGTATATGGAAGGGGTTGCTTAACTAATACGTCTGCTTTTTGATGATAGGCTTCATGATAACATCTTGCCATATAATAAGCGTTTGCATCACTACCTAAAATTAAAACCTTATATTTCATTTTATCTCCTTTTAGTATTTTATTTCTTCGTTATCTTGATATACTCTTGGAACTCTACTAGTAATTCCAGTTAATACATGATATACATTCGTTCCCATCATGTTAGCAATACTTCTAATACTTGTCTTATCTCCAAATACTTCTACTCTATCATGAATTTTTATGCTACTGTCGATTCTGACAATTGTCATATCCATGCATATATCTCCTAGTATTTCACATTTTTTGTTATTGATTATAACGTATTTGATTTTTGGGCTCATACCATCGGCATATCCTATCGGTAAGGTTGCTATTAGCATGTCCTCTTTAGCAATATAAGTAGCACCGTATCCGATAAAATCACCTTTTTTTACTTGTCTTGTACTTAATACTTCTGTATATAGTGAATAAGCAGATTGGACATCTAACGGTTCTCCGGTAATGGTTGGACTAATTTTTTTTAATTTATGAATAATTTGTTTTTTTAACTTTCTAAGCCCTGTTGCTTCTTTGATTTTGCTGTCAAACCCATACATAATAATTCCTAATCTTGTTCCTGTTTCATATGGTAGCTTTTTATGATGTACAAGAGTAATTGATCTATTTATATGAACAATTGGTATATTTGATAGGTCTACTAATGAGGTTATTTGTTCAAAAGAAGAAATTTGTTTGTCATAAAATTGATCATTTACTCCACTTGTGGCTAAATGAGTATATATTCCTTCAATATATATTTTTTTATTTGTATTTAATAATTCTATGGCTTTCTTTAAATCTTCTTTGCACTTAAAACCTAAGCGATTCATACCACTATCAATTTTTAGGTGAACATTCAATTTTTTATTAATTGCTAATTTTGTTAATTCTTCAATGTATGCTATATTTTCAATAGTAATTGTTACATCATTTTCTAAGATGTCATTTATATATTTTAAATTTATAGGTTCCAAAACTAAAATTGGTATTTTTTTATTATACTTTCTAATACTTATCGCTTCTTCTAATGATGATACTGCCAAATAATTTATGCCACCTTTTATTAAATCATTTACAATATAATCTCCATGTCCATATGCATTAGCTTTTACTACTCCTATATAGTATTTATAATTATTGTAAAATTTAACAATTTTTTTTACATTTGAAGTTAATGTTTCATTATTAATTTTTACATATGTGTTTCGATACATATTTCATCTCCTCATAAGATATTTTATATATAATTGGCATTATTCCAGTTTTCTTACTACTTAATTATAACAAATGAATTAGTTTTTGTAAATTATAAGTATTTTTTTTGATTATAGGTCATATATTTAAATGTATAAAGAAAGGATGATATAATTAATGGAAACACTTAAAGTAGGAACTAAATCTAATCCAAATTCGGTAGCTGGGGCTTTAGCTAATGTCTTTAGAGAAAAAGACTCAGTAGAAATTCAAGCAATTGGAGCTGGAGCATTAAATCAAGCAATTAAAGCAATTGCAATTGCAAGAGGATTCGTCGCTCCTTCAGGGAAAAATTTAGTATGTATTCCGTCTTTTACTGACATTGTAATTGATGGAGATGAAAGAACAGCAATAAAACTTGTTGTTGAGACTAAATAGTCTCTTTTTTATTATATTTTTCAAAATTAATTGTCTTTATTTATATATTTAGTTATAATGTTATTATTAGTGGAGGTTGCAATGAAAAAGTTGGTAAATGATTTTCTTAGAGATTTTATAAAACAAGTTAATGATATTAAGAGAGGAAATGTAAAGGAACAAATTCCTAATATACTTACTTTTTCAAGGGCATTATCTCCTTTTATTATTATCCCTTTATTAATATTTGAAAAATATATGTTAACGGTTATCGTTCTCATGATTTTTGCAATAACTGATTTTTTAGATGGCAAAATTGCTAGAAAAAATAATTTAGTCTCTAATTTTGGAAAAAAACTAGATGCTTGTTGTGATAAAGTTTTTGCAATTAGTTTGATTATTCCAGCTACTTTAAAATTTAAAATGTTAATATTTAGTTTATTATTGGAATTATCTATAAGTTTTGTAAACTTATATTCAGCATCAAGGGGAATGATGCCAAAATCGTCTACTTTGGGAAAAATAAAAACCTGGTGTCTATCTATTACCTTAGTATTAGTATACTTACCAGAATTTAATTCTAATATTATATTTTTTTCTCTTGCCCTAACTTTATTATTTCAAATAGCAACTTTCATTAATTACATCTTTATTAATCTTTTAAAAGCTAAAAAGAAGTAATTATTTGATATATTCGTTAATTTAAAAACACAATTCAAATGAATGAATTATGTTTTTTATAGAAATAAAATTATTTAATAATACTAATTTTATTTTATTAGTGAATATAAAATTGCAACTTCTTTATTAGTTAGTTTACGATACATTCCAGATTTTAATCCTCTTAAATCAAGATTAGCATATTTTTCTCTTTTCAATTTAACAACTTCGTGATTAATCGCTTGAAACATTTTTTTTATTTGATGATTTTTTCCTTCATGAATCGTTATTTCTACTAATGATTTATCTGTCTTTTTATCATATTTTTTTAGATGTACTTTGGCTTTAGCGGTCTTTTTTCCTTCAATTAATACGCCTTCTCGTAGTTTTTTTATCTCATTGTTATTAACTAATCCCTCTACTTTCGCAATATATGTTTTTTCAATATTACTTGATGGATGCATTAATTTATTTGCTAAATTTCCATCATTAGTTAATATAATTATTCCAGTAGTATCATAATCTAATCTGCCAATTGGATATATTCTTTGATTTGTGTCAATTAAGTCAACGACTGTTTTTCTTCCATGCTCATCTTCTGTTGATGATATGATAGATCGTGGTTTATTTAATATATAATACTCATAGTTTTTGTTGTTGTCTATAATGTCATTGCCAACTTCAATAGTGTCACTATTTTTTACTTTTGTTCCTAATTCTTTTACAATTTTACCATTTACTTTTACTTTTCCTGAAGTAATTAGTTCTTCTGCTTTTCTTCTTGATGTGTACCCAGAATTAGCAATAACCTTTTGTAATCTTTCCATATAAATCACCTACATTTATTATATATTATTTAAAAATTTTTAACAATAGGTTATAATAATAATGGGTGATATTATATGAAAGCTTTAATTACTGGTGCTAGTTCTGGAATAGGATTAGAAATGGCAAAATATTTGTCTTCTTTAAATTATGATTTAATATTGGTATCTAGAGATAAAGGAAAATTAAAAGATATTCAAAAATGCATGGAAACAACTACTGAAATATATGCTTTTGACTTATCAATCATTGATAATTGTTTTAAATTATATAACGAAGTTAAAGATAAAAAAATTGATATAATAATTAATAATGCTGGGTATGGAATATTTGGTGATTATAGAGAAAATAATTTATCTAATGAATTAAATATGATTGACTTAAACATTAAATGTGTTCATATATTAACAAAACTTTTTGTAAATAATAAAAGCACAAAATATATTTTGAATGTTTCAAGTTCTGCTGGTCTTATGCGTGGTGGGCCACTTATGAGTGGTTATTATGCTACAAAAAGTTATGTTTGTAGTTATACTTTTGCTTTATATGAAGAGTTAAGAAAAAATAATTCTAAAATTCACGTCTCTTTACTATGCCCTGGACCGGTTAGTACTAATTTTAATAATCGTGCTAATGTTAATTTTAGCATTAATTCTCTCGATGCTAAATATGTTGCTAAATATGCTATTGATAAAATGTTTAAAAATAAATTATTAATAATTCCAGGTTATACAATGAAATTTAGCATATTTTTTGCTAGATTTATTCCAATTAAAGTTTTGCTAAAAATTACTTATAAGATACAAAAAAAGAAAAAGTAAAAAAAATACATTTCATTAAAAATGTATTTTTTATTATTATAATAATACTACTAAGCAAACTACTAATGCTAGTAATAAAATAATTGCTAGTACAAATCTCCATATATATTTAAGCCATGTAGTATATGGAACATCAAAGTAAGATAGGCCAAAAATTAATATCATACTAGTTGGGCCAATAATACTAAATATTCCATATATACCTTGTAGTAAAATAGCAACTGATTCATATATACTTTTATCAGTTATTAAGTTTACTATTGGAGAAAAGCTTCCTGCGATTATATAGAAAGCATCTACATTTAATAGGCATCCTAAAAATGCTAGTAATGAAGATATGCCAAAATTAAATGTTTTGGTTTCAGCAATTATATGGTTAAGAAAGCCATTGTTAAATGAGCACACTAGTACAGTATATGCTATTGCAATTAAAGCTGCTGCTGGTAAAGCTTTTTTACAACCGTCTGTATAATTATCTAACATGTCATCAATGCTTATTCTATTAACTATTGCAACTATTACAGTAGCAAACAATACTAATATACAAATAAATATATAGTGAAACCATGGGTTACCATTTAAGTTCCATTCTCCTAATGCAGGCAAACTTGATGATAATATGTTAGGAATAATAGCAAATTCTTTGATTGACAATCCGGTTAACCATGTATGTAAATCTGTAAATACAGTTATCTCAAACAAACTATTCCATGGTATCATTCCTAATATTAAAATCACAAAAACAAATGATAAAATTATTATTAATGGCCATGTTTTTATGTTTTTGTATTTTCCTTTAACTTCATTAATTAATAATTCTGAATTATCATCTAATTCATATTTTACTTTTTTCTTTTCGACATCCATGATGTGTTTGTTTACAAAACCTATTAACAATGCAATTCCAGAAACTAATAATAATAGTTTTGGAAATGTATTAACAAATTCTGAACTAGCTCCCACAAAGCTTTCATATGTTGAAATTGAATAAGTATTAGGGTTAATAAATGAAACTAATACTCCTCCCATGTATCCGACCATAGAGCTAACTATAGTGGCACTTAAAGCAACTAATTTATCATATCCAAGCAACAAAATAATAGATATAATAAATGGTATAAATACTATTAATTCTATTGTCATTCCAGTAAATGATGTAATTAAAGCAAATAGAATAATAATAATAAATATAAATTTCTTACCTAGTGGTTTTACTTTAGTGACTATATTATCAAGTAGCTTTTTGTATGCTGGCGTTTTATTAAGTACGCCGTAAAAACCTCCTACTACTAAAACAAATAGCACAATGTAACAAAAATTTTGTAAAACTATTCCAAAGAAATTGATAGGAATGTCTATTAATCCTGTGTATGCAATCGTTCCTTGTGAACTAGGTATAATGTAAGTTGTTATTAAAATTAATAATAACAAAATTCCAAGTATTTTTAATAATCCGTGTTTTTTCATTTTTCCTCCTTTTAGTATCACGTAGTCTTTTTTATCCTTCTTTTATTTGTTTTTCATTTGTGGGAATAAGATAACATCTCTTATTGAGTCTTGTTCTGTAAACAACATACATAGTCTGTCAATGCCATAGCCAATTCCTCCTGCTGGTGGCATTCCATATTCAAGGGCTTCAATGAAGTCCATGTCAATGTCATTGGCTTCAGCATTTCCTAATTCTTTTTCTTTTAGTTGATCTTCAAATCTTTTTAATTGATCTATAGGATCATTTAATTCTGTGTATGCATTACAAAATTCTTTTCCTCCTATAAACAATTCAAATCTATCAACAAATCTTGGATCATCAGGATTTCTTTTTGTAAGTGGTGAAATCTCTACTGGATGACCATACAAGAATGTAGGCTGAATTAATGTATCTTCGACATACTTTTCAAAAAATTTATTAATAATATGTCCAAGAGCTTTTTCGTGTTCTTCTAATTCAATATCATGTTCTTCTGCTAATGCAATTGCCTTTTCCAAAGTCATATCATTACTTTTAAAGTCGATATTTATCTTTTCTTTGATTGCATCAGTCATACTAATTCTTTTCCACGTGCCGTCAAGATTAATCTCGTTTTGACACCAATTAAATGTTAATTTATTAAAAACTTCTTTTCCAATTGTCTTAAACATATTTTCTGTCAGTTCCATCATGCCTTCTAAATTGGAATAAGCTAGATATGCTTCCATCATCGTAAACTCTGGATTGTGTCTTGTGTCCATACCTTCATTTCTAAATACTCTGCCAATTTCATAGACAGCTTCCATACCGCCTACTAACAATCTTTTTAATGGTAGCTCTAATGCTATTCTTAGATACATATCCATATTTTGGGCATTATGATGGGTTTCAAATGGCCTTGCAGCTGCTCCTGTTAATAGAGTTGATAATACAGGTGTTTCAACTTCAGTAAAGCCACGTTGATCCATAAATTTTTGAATACATCTAATTATTTTTGGCCTAGTGAAAGCTATACTTTTAGAATCATTGTTCATTATCAAGTCCACATAGCGGCGTCTATATCTTTCTTCAATATCTGTAAGACCATGAAATTTTTCTGGTAATGGCCTTAAAGATTTTACCAAATGAGTATATTCTAAGCATTTAAGAGTTACCTCACCAGTTCTTGTTTTCATGACTTTCCCTTTTATTCCAACAATGTCTCCAATATCAGCCATTTTAAATAATTCATATTTATCTTCGCTTACATCGTTTATAGATATATATATTTGGATGGTTCCAGTTTTATCTTGAATGGTAAAAAACGATGCTTTACCCATTTTTCTTATAAACATTATTCTTCCTGCTACTGTATATATATCATTAATGTTTTCAAATTCATCGTGTTCTATATCTTGATATTTATCTTTTATTTCTTTAGCAAAGGCATCTCTATCAAATTTTTGACCATATGGGTCTAATCCTAATTCTTTTAACTTTTCTAATTTTTCTCTTCTAACAATTTCTTGATCTGTAAATTCACGCATCATGCTACCTTCTTTCTTTTATAACTGTTGTTTTTGCCATTATATCGTGTAAACCACGCCCATCTTCTCTATATAATACAAAGAATATAGTAACAATAATAAATAAAGTTTCTATTATATATGTAATTCCGTATCCAATATAATATGTTTTTGAATTCAATATATATATAAATAAAATATTTAATATTCCAGAAGCAATGTTTAAAATAAATAATGATCTAATAAACCCTGATAGAATAGTTGGGGCTTTTTTACTTTCTTTTTCAACAACTTTAATTTTAAATAGTTTTTTACCTAAAGTTTGTCCTTGATTCATGTATTGGAATATCACAAAATATCCAATTATTAGTGCTGCTGAAATACTTAAAGATAAGATGCTACTTTTTTGGCTATTGTATAATATTATACTTGATTCATCAATATATTTTTGAGTATTTATTTCATTGCTTAAATATTTTTCAGTTATATCATTTAATTCTTGTTCATAATCTATAGCATTTTTTGGTAAGCCATATCCTATTATTGATAACAAAATACTAATAATTATAATGTCTAAAAAATAAGCACCTAATCTTTCAATAAATGTTGCTTTCATATTATCCCTCTTTCATAATTATATAATCTTTTTAAATAATTATCAAGTATTTCTGTTATTTCTTGCGCCGTTTTTGCTTTAAAACATTTGGCTTGAACTTCTTTATGATAAGGAATGCCTTTAATATACCATGCTATGTGGCTTCGCATTTCTAAAACTGCAACCTTTTCTTCCTTTATTTTTAATAAATAATCTAAATGTTTTTTACACATAGCGATTTTTTCTTCATGAGTAGGTTTATCAATAATTGTTCCATCTTTTAAATATAAGTTGATCTCTTTTATTAGCCATGGATTTCCTAGCACTCCTCTACCGATCATAATTGCATCACATTTGGTATAATTTAACATGTTTATTGCACTTTTAACATCTACAATATCACCATTTCCAATTACTGGAATTTTGACATTTTCTTTTACTTGCTTAATAATATTTAAGTCTGCTTTTCCAGAATATAATTGACTTCTTGTTCGTGCATGAACGGTAATTGCGCTTGCACCGGCTTTTTCACATACTTTTGCGACTTCTATAGCATTTATTGATTTACTATCCCATCCACTACGTATTTTAACAGTTACGGGAACAGGAACTGATTTTTTTACTGATGAAACTATATCATATATTAAATCAGGATTTTTAAGTAGTGCGGAACCTGCTTGCGACTTAATAGCCACTTTGGGAACTGGGCATCCCATATTAATGTCAATAATGTCAGGTTTCATAATCTCATAAACTAGTTTAGCTGCTTTCACAAACGTTTCTTTGTCACTACCAAATATTTGTTGTGAAATTGGCCTTTCCATTTCTTCAAAATATAACATATCTTTAGTTTTTTTGCTGTCATATACTATAGCTTTATCAGAAACCATTTCAGCGCATACCAAAGAGCAGCCCATTTCTTTACATATTTTTCTAAAAGCACTATTACAAACGCCAGCCATGGGTGCTAAAATTACTTGTCCATCTATTTGTACATTACCAATTAACATATTTACCTCCTTACTTATGATATGTTTCATTATTTAAAATTTTAAAGCTACGATATATTTGTTCTAGAAGAATTACTCTAAATAAGCCATGTGGAAAAGTTAATTTGGAAAAAGATAATTTATAATCTGATAAATTTTTAATATCCTCACTAATACCCAATGACCCCCCTATTATAAAATTTATTGTCGAAAAATTTATAAAAGTTTTATCTATTTTTTCGGCTAATTCTGTGGACGTTATTTCTTTTCCTTCAATTGCTAATGCAATAGTATAATCTTTTTTTGATAAATATTTTTTTATTTCTTTTCCTTCTTCATCAATATTACTATCTGGTAATTCAATTATATTAACTTTATGATATTTATTAATTCTTTTTTTGTAGTCTTCAATAGCTTCTTTTAAATACTTTTCTTTGATTTTTCCAATACATATGATATTTATCATAACACTCTTCCTTTTATCGCCTTTTCATATATTTTATCACAAAATAAAAAAAAGTAATAATCATTACTTTAATTATAACTCTAATTTGCTTATAAATTCTTCTAATTTGTCGTTATTATCAATTCTATCATTTAATGGTGGCATGTTAAAGGCTATTTTCGAATTAGACTCAAATTCAAAATCTGAAACATCTTTTAAAGATAAAAGACTTTTGTTTAAGACTATTTTTTTATCATGTAATTTATCAAAAATATCTTTATTGATTAACATCATTTTGTTTAATTTAATAGTGCTTGGCTCAATTAAATATATAACTTCATCGCATACACCTTTTGGAGAATTATTTAAATCTACTAAAATCAGGTTAGCATTTCCAAATTTGTTTATTGCTGCATTTAAATTATTTTGATTAACTGAATACATATCTTTTTCATTAAAGAAACCAAAGTCATTTTTATTAACTTCTATTGCTACGACATAATCCTTTTCAGAAAGCATTTTTTTTAACATATAAATTAGGGTTGTTGCTCCAGCGCCACTTGTTAAATTTTTGAATCCTATTACTTTTGCTGTTCTAGTTGTTTGAAATTGTTCATCACTATCTCTTCTAAAAAAGCGATTTTTTCTATCATCATCTTCTTCAGAAGTATTTGTATTTAATTGTTGAATATGTGCTACGTCTTTATATGTATTTGGATGATTATATAAATACATTAAGCTTTCTTTGTCTTTAGCGAAATTATAGATACCCATACTTATTAGTTTCGATAAATAACTATTGTCGTTTATCAAATTGTTATCAAGTAATAAAATTACTTTTCCCATTTCTAAACCCATAGATAATTTTTGTATATTTGATACATCCTGGAAATCTTTAACTGCTGTAATATCTAAAAACATGCGGTTAAAAAAGAAATTAGAAAAAGTACTTACAAGTTCATCAGCAGTAAATTCGCCACTTATAGACTTTATTACATCTACATCTAAATTGCTTAATAGTCCTTGATTTTTATTTGCTACTATTACATTCATTAAAATTGCTCCTTTTCTTTTTTACCTTATTTTAACTTTTGCTTCACCAGAAATTTCCCATGTTCCATCAACATATTCACTAGAACTTTGTTTTGCTCCTCCAAAAGTGAGTATCATATTCAGGTTGCCAATATTCCAATCGGCATATGTATTTACTGTATATATATTGTAATTATTTGTCGTTTCTTTTAAACTTATAATTACACCATTGCAACAGTAACCAGACGCCTTGTTTTCGTCGTTATATATTATTCCATTTCCGTTTTTGCAGCTTTTTGTATATTGATTATTTGAAATTAATGGTGCTAGACTTCCTTCACAATTTATTTCTGAAATATCAACAATGTCATTTTCTTCAACAAAACTAATCACTTTGTTTTTAATGCGAAAGGCTTTAGCATAATTTAAAGAAACAGCTGCAAACGCTACATAAATAACAATAAATACTAAAAACAATCTAATCATGAATTCTCCGCCAAAGGCGTCTCTCATATGCTATCACCTCTTTTTACTTTTCATTAACAATAAGTCTTGTTTCTCCGGAAATGGTCCATACTCCTATTGGGGCATCTCTGTCTTCATTATTCCCATTCATTCTCAAAATGACATTAAAGAATTTAATGTTCCACCCAAATGCTGTTGTGACACGGTAATAGTGTCCTAAGGTATTTCTTCCTTTTCCAGCATCCGTTATTTTAATGCCATTTTGACAATATATCTCTGTTCCATCACAGCTTAGTGTAGCAAAATAATTCATTGTTCCATGAATTTCTTTTTCAAAGAATGACTCCATATCCATTAGTTCTTGGGCTGACATATTATTTAAATCAATTCCCTCGTTATTTTCTATATACTCTATTATACTATTCTTTACTTTGAAGGCTTTAGCATAATTAAGTGCTAAAGCGGTAAAACATATATATATTAGTATAAAAACTAAAAATATTTTTATCATAAATGCTCCACCAAAGGCATCTCTCATATGCTATCACCTTCTCTCTTTTTAATAATGTGTTAATCTAATTTTTATTAAATTAACACATTTTTTTATTTTTTATATTATATATTATTGTGGTAGGGTAACGTCTCCTCTTGTATTTTCTTCACCTTCACCCCATAAACTACTAATTTTATCTGTTATTGGTTGCCAAAATAATGCTAAAATTGCTCCAATTACGGCAATTGCTACTAGAGTTACTACTGTCATTGAAACTTCTCCAGTTGCTTCTTTCATTTTTTCACCTCCCTTATTTTATTTCATTATTATTATAACATCTTTTTTTAATTTTTACTAGATTACTTTACATTATTTATGCACCAATCATAGAGAATGATGCAATCAACATTAAAATTAGCGATGCACCTCCCGTGCATACTAACATTTTCATTGTTTGACTTTCCATAGTAGCAAGTCTTGCCTTATATTTTTGTTCTCTTGCTTTTAATTGTAAAGAGGATACAGTCTTTGAAAATGATAGCATTTGTTCATGTTTTTTGTCTTGCTCACCAAGACTTAATCGGTATAACAAACGCATCATTCTCATTGAATCTCTTACAGGATATTGATTAGCAAAATCCATATAAGGGTCAACCGTAGAATCTCCACTTTCTATCTTTGCTACCAATTCTCTTAGCCCTGGTTTAAAAACTTCTGGGGCATCTTCAATTGACTTTGCTAAGGCTACTGGTACAGTATAGTGTTGTACTAATACCTCTAAACTTTTTAAATAATATGGTAATAAGGCATCTATAGTATTTAGGTGTTTTTTGTAAAATCTTTTTAAATCTATGTATTGCGATTTAAATATAACATATCCAAATACTATAGATATTAATATATATAATGGCTTCATATTTGATATAAATATGAATAAGAAAATAACTATTGCTACTAGGCCTTTCATTACTCTTTTTCTAAAAACTTGTGATACGTCATAAACTCTATCACCATATTTTGCTCTTAGTAAAAATTCATAATCTTTTTCTTGTAATAAGGAAAATATACCTTTATTTTCTTTAAAAAATTTTGATGTACTTATCATTCGATTGTATATTAACAAGAAAAATACAATTACACCAACAAGTATTATTTCTATATACATTATTCAGCACCTACATTCTCATTATAATATCTTTCCCCTTTTAGAAGAAAATAACTATTTATAAATACAACAAAATGAACAAGTATTGTCATAAAAATGTTATCTAACATTTCAATATAAGATTCTACTCCTAGAATTAATTGAATTAGCATTATTAATGAATATAGAATAATTCCAAAAAGTAAGAACTGTTTATGGAATTGACTTCTATCTGCTCTATCACGATATACGCCTTCGACTAAGATATCAATGTCGTTTAACATATTATCAAGAGTTTCTTCAGTATTTTTAGCGCCTTCTTTTGTAACTTGCAAAAACAATTGATGCATATTTTTTACCATATAATACGGATATTTGGAATTCATGTAATCAATTGACTCTTTTACATCTCCTTTTTCGTATGATAAGGCAATCATTGTTTTAACATCCGATAATACTGGTTCTTCTAAGACACCTGATTCTACGACGCCTTCTAATGCTTTAATAAAGGATTGAGTTGTATTAAATTCCATAATTGTATTTGTTGTATACACTTGAATTTGCTCAAAAATGAATTCACTATACTGCCTTTTGCACCTTAAGTATGTTAAATAAGGTATAGTTGAAACAGCAATTATAGCATATACAATAACAACTACCAAATTGTAGAAGTAAAAATATCCAATGACTGCGGCGGTTGCTGCAAATAATGCTATTTGAATAGTATATTGTCTTGTTGAGTATTCTAATCCTAATTCTTTAATTTTGTTACGCATAACTTTGTATGAATATGGTGCATATTGATCATATACTATTTGTGATTGTTCTTTGACAAACTTATATATTCCTTCCCCAGAACTATTTCTATAGGTTATAATAAAGACAAGAATGATTCCAATTAATATAAATTCCATTATATCACCTACTTTCTTATTGGTTATTTATTGGATTGTTTTGAATTATATTTGCTTTATTTGGCATATTGTTTTGCATAATATTTTGATTATTCATGTAATTATTGGGGATTGTATTTTGGCTATATATAGGATTTTGCATTGACATTTGATTATTATTTGTATTTGATTGATTATTTATTAAACTTTGCATTTGGTTGTTATTTATCATTTGATTATTTCCTAGATTATTTGTATTAGTTTGATTTTGCATTCTTTGATTAATTACTTGATTGGGATTTATTATTGCATTATTGTTTATTGGATTTGGATATGAAGTTTGTTGCGTTTGATTTACAGTGGGCTTATCTATTTCATTTCGATTAGGCATTGGTGTAGAATCATCTACTTTATATTCTTTTTCATCTTTTGCTTCCTTAAATTGTTCCTTTACTAAAATATCTGGTTGCATAATCAATCCTTGACTTTCTAAGTATCCTAATAAGTATTTAGTAGGATTATGTAAAGTTATTTTTCCATCTGGAGTTTTTTTGTATAATATATTTGACTTAGGTTCATTGTCCTCAGTAACATAAAATTCTACTACCTCAGCAATTTCACGATGAAATTTTTGTCTTTCTTTACTATAGTATCCTTTTACATGAACACCTAACTGCACATATCTGTGAATACTTCTTAAAAATTGTTCCAAATCAATATTGCTTTCAAGCAAGCTATATAATCTATTAGGGATTGATTCTGCTTTGTCAGCATGAATTGTTGATAATATGTTGTGTCCGGAAGATATTGAGTTTCTAACTGCCATTACTGCTTCTGCACTTCTAACTTCTGATAACAATATCCATCTAGGATTTTGTCTCATACATGTAACTAATACATCAGAGTAGCTAGCGATATTGTTTGTTTTCATCGCAACAATATCTCTAGTAGGGAAAATTTTATCAAGGTGTAATTCTAAAGTATCTTCTATAGTAATTATTTTTTCATTTTCTTTTGTATGAGCTGCTAAATATTTAATAAATTCCGTTTTTCCAGAGCCTGTTTCTCCACTTACTAAAATATTACAATGTCCCTCAACACATTTCATTAGAAAATCGTGAATATCTAATCTTATGTAATCATCTTCAATTATTTTTTCTTTTACTAATCTAATTTTAGCGGGGGTTTTACGAACTAACAGAGCAACTCCGTTTCTAGCAATTGAGTCATGAACAAAGTTAAGTCTTAGTTCAGCACTTTCAGCATCTAGGAATGGATTTGCCATATTAAATGATTTTCCCATTGTATTAGCACATTGAAAGGCTATTTTCTCAACAAGTGTATTGTCAATACCAGTGTTCTCAACACGATAAACACCTTTAGATAAAGTTTTTATCCATACTTGTCCACCATTACTATATGATATATCAGTTACATCGTCATTATCGAGAAACTGTCTTAGTGGACCAAAGTCTACTTGTTGAAATTGTGCATCCATAATAATCCCCTCCTTATTATTTTATATTATTATTCATTAGTCGCGTCTTGATTATTATCTGTTTGGTTATTTTGTGATTCTTCTAATGCTGCTTGTTCTATTTCATTTAATAGTTCGTTGTATAAATCTTCTTGATCATCAATTTTTTCTAGTTTATCTAGAACAAAATCATATAAATATTCACTTGTTACCTCAGTGGCATTTGGATCTTCAGCATCAAAAGTAACGGTATTAGGAACTAATACAACTTCAATAGAATTTGTTTCAATATAATTTAATGAAGAAAATAGTAAATATTTAGCTTCTGGTAATGAGAAATATATGTATGCTGGAGTTCTTGATTCTTGAGTATTTTCAAAAACATTTTTACCATTAGCATCTTTTACTCCCAGAATCTCAATATTTTCAAAAAATTCTCCATATACTAATTTTCCATTATCATCATATAATTTTACATAAACGTCGATAATATTTCCTGGCATCATTGAATTACCATATGTTGTTACCATATCTACTGGAAAGCTAACGACTCTTTCTCCTTCATTAATATCATATAACACAGCATCAGGTAAATTTGCTTCATCAATTAACAAATCTGAATAGAAAATACTACCTGCTGCAATCATAGTATTGTAATTACTATATTTTCCTACTATATCATCATAATTTTTATAATATGTTCCTTTAATAAATGCTGCCGGAACACTTGTTTTTGCTATCATATCCTCAGTTATTAGAGTTTTTGGTTGAATTGTTTCTTTTGCATAATATACGTCTATTAATTTTGTTTTGCTATTTATTCTTACTGTATATCCTACATATAAGATAACCAAACATATTAATACTCCTAAAATTGTTACCGTATTTTTGTTTTTTAAGAATTTGTTAAGCTTATTCATATTTTTCCTTCCTCTCTTTTTTTATTTATAACCATCTATAATTGCAGATAGTTCATTTACTACATCTATTTGTGTAGCATCTATATCAACACTATAAGTGTTATAGATATTATACGATTTAGTTGAATCAACTATTTTTAAGCTTACTTTAGCGGGTAATTCACTAATTTGATAAAAAATTATATCATAATTACCTTGTCCAAAAGTTGATGTTTCTGTAAATCTTCTTGTAAAATTTTCAACAAATTTTTCTTGGCTCATTTTTATTTCACCAGTTAATCTAAAGTATGCTACATCAATTGATTCAATCATAGCTGCCTCTGTGGCATCTTTTAATGTATAGTAATCTTGTTCATTACTTACGGTTATCTCATTAAATAATAATATTATTATTATTCCAAACATTCCAATAATTATTATTCCGACAGATGCAAACGACCATTTCATGGGCAAACATCTCCTAGTCTAATTATGCTACATTCTGGTTGATATATTGGATTTTCTACTGTATGATCACTATCTAAGTATTCACACTGATTTTGAGGACCACATCCTAATGAATAAAATGAATCATTAGTAATTTTACCGTTTCTTATAATTGTTTGACTACTATGAATAAATTGACTACTTCCATCTATGTTCATATTACTCCAGTCAGTATATTCTATTTCATCATTGTATTCTCTTATTTCATCTTCATCCATATTAGTAACATAGGTATATTCATCATATGATTTAGATATATCAGGATCTTTTTTACCATTTTCTTCCCATATTTTCCAATAACTATCACTAGCAATACCATTTGGAAATGGATTGTCAATATCTATAGGGCGATAGTAGAAATTAAATCCTTGTAATGTTGATTCGCTACCGTTTTTTTCTTCGTTGTAGTATTTTTGAGTAATAGGAACTTTTATTATTGTTTGAAAATAGCAACCATTGGCAACCATATTTTTATCTATAGCGACGTTATTTGTAAATGAACCTGTCATTGGCTTGATATATAGAGTATATTCATAATCTTTAGCATATTTTTCTATAGCTACTTGGCAAATATCTCCTCTTTGTTTTGTAGCTTTATTTTCAGTAAATGATAATGTATACCCTTCGGTAGATTTTGAATTTAATGGTGTAAATATATGCCAATGTCTATTTTCCTCATCATCATTATCATTTTCAATATAGTATTCTTCTTCGTTGCATGTATCACCATTACTTAAATATCTAACTTTTCCTGTTTTTGCATTTATACATGCCCCATACATTTCATAGTAATGGTACATTGTTACTTTTCCATTTTCTGATGTTACTTCCCCAGGTATAGCCGATACCTCATAATTATTACAAATAATACCGTCTCTCTTCAACTCATTAGCATATTTTTCTGGGTTGGCACATCTGGCATCATTTGGATCACTAATACTTAAAGAATACGACCCGCCGTCTTTAGTAACTTCTTCTAAGGCGGCTTTATATCCTAATTCATTGGCTTGTGATTGACACGATGAGCTCCAACTTGTTCCGCCATATGAAAATGTGACTTCCTTATAGCAGGTGCCATTACATGTAGCAAACGTTGGCCGTCCATTTACTGTTCCTTGATAGCATAGTACTGGGCAATCATATGACACCATCTGTTTACAAGTTATTGTTGTACTTACAAATCCTTTGGCCCACCAAGTTGCAGAACGATATTCATACAGTTTTGCTCCAACAGCAGTTCCGGCAATTATATCACTATTAACGTTTGTTTGATTTATTATTGAATTATTAAATGAATCATATAAATCCCATCTAACCCCAACTTCACGGCTATATATTCCATAAGAAGGTGTACAACTAGAAGCTGTAACGGTGCATCCATAGGCGTATCCGATTGGTGTATACATATAATTGCCACCTACTCCATTACCGCTTGGTGTCCCTTCTGATGGGTCTGTGTTTACTAAGCCTCCAAGGTCTCCGTCAGTAGGAATTAAAAGTTCTCCACCTGCTTGTATCCTATCGATAAACATAAAAGAAATTGTAACAAACAATATTATAAATATTACATGTCTTTTTAAATTAATCATTCTAATCGCCTACTTTTTATTGCAGATTTTATGCTGATAATTGCAGTAACAACTAGTAAAATTATGAAAATTATTATTATAATTACTTGCACTATATTTTCTTGTATATATGAAATAGTTTTATTTATAATATTTTTTGAGTCAGTTGTATTACCATTATTTTCATCATTTGGTGTATTGTTAGTATTATTTCCTGGTGTATTTATATTATTATCTTTTTGTATACTTTCTTTGTAGGCTTCTACACGGGATTCAAATTCTTCTCTGGTTACTGGTTCTGTGTATTCTGATTGACATAAAATAAAATCTTCAATTCCTTCACATAACTTATCATTATGATATCCATCTTGTGGTGGGGGTGATAACACAATTGTTTTTAATACATCATTACATGTTGAGGTCTTCCCAACTACTTCTATTGTATATTCAACATATATTTTTCCTGTAACTTCATAATTGTAATTGTCAATTCTCTTAAAAACAACATTGGCATTTGAATCTGTATCCGTTCTTACTCTATATTCATATTTATTAGGTTCTGGATTATATATTTTCATTATATTTTTATCGTTTTTTGCGTCATAATCGTACGTAATCTTATATTGATTTTCTATTTCTTTAAAATGATTTTTTTCATAATCTGTACAATATGCGTATGCTTTAGGTGATAACGCTAAAAATGTTAATATAAATAGGGAAATATTTTTTATTTTTTTCATAGTTACCTCCTTGGCATAGTTTTCTATTTTTAATAAGTATAACATAAATATTAAATAAATGGAAGAATTTTTTTGTAATTAAAAAAACTATCTAGAAATTTGTACTTTATCTATGATAGTTCTCATTTGTTATTTTTTTCATTAAAATATTTTTCTATTCCGTATGTAATGTTTGATACTATTACGTCTTGAAATTCTTCATGGGTTAGTCGATATCTATCATCAGGATTTGATAAAAAGCCTACTTCTATTAAAACCCCTGGCGAAGTAATATTTTTATACATATAATATGTATTATTTTCTTTTGGCTCTCTTACATTACTTGTTTTTTCTTTTATATATTCTGTTAATTTTTGGGCAATTATTTTATTTTCTTTATTTTTTTTACTATTATAAAATATTTGAAGTCCCTTCCATTTACTATTACTTATATAGTTTAAGTGAATAGATATATACATGTCTGGATTTGTCTTGTTAATTAAATAGGCTCTATTTATAAGATCGCTTCTTTTTCTGCTAGTATTTGTTAATGCTAAATCTTTATCAGTATCTCTTGTTAAGTATACAGTAGCTCCACGATCAGTTAATTCTTTATATAATTTTTGTGATAATACTAGATTAATGTCTTTTTCATATATATTTTTATATGTTGTACCACTGTCTATTCCTCCATGTCCAGGATCTATATAGATTACTTTTCCTAACAATGAATAATTATTTACACTAGCATATACTTTAGATACTATTCCTATTGAAAGAAAAAGTGAAAAAAATATTATTATTTTGTATTTATTCATATTAAAATATATGTATTATTTGACAAATTATTTATATTTTATATAATATTTTTTGGAGTGACAATATGAAAAATTACAGATTTTATGATGAAAATTATTATTTATTTCCTTTTTATGGGAGAGAAAATAGTAAGTTTGGTGATGCCTTACTAGACATTTATCGAATAAGAGGGACGAGATTATTAAAAAAAGAACAAACTCTTTCAATTTATAAAGAGGAAATTTTACTTTATAAAGAATATATTGCTACGATTGCTAATTTTATTTATCAATTAGATAATTCACTTAATCCAATAAGTTATTCTTTGATTATTCATTTTCTGTTAAAAATTGGCTATTTTTCTTGTGATGATAATTATTTTAAATTGATTAATCCAGATATTGAGCTTTTTCATGGTTACTGCGGATTGCAAGTTGCTAGAGGGTATGGCTGCTGTAGGCACATTGCTAGTTTTTATAAAGATTTATTTGATGAACTAAACTTATATAATGAAAAGATGTTTTGTCATGTTTCTCATACATATTCACCAAAGGATGCTTATCGTTCATTGGGATGTCATGTTATTAATATTATTTGTTTTAATAATTTATTTGGTGGTTATGATATGACAAAAAATATTTTTTATAGATTTAGAGATGATTTGACTCTAGAAAGTATGTTTAAAGGTAATATTTTGTATATGTATAATAAACCATGCATTAATGTAATTATTGATGGAATAAGTATTGATGAGATGTTAAATAGACTGGATTTTTATGGTTTATTTATAGGGAAAAGCATGTTTGAATATCAAGAATTTTTGTCAATCTATAGTTTGGCTAGGCAAACAATTTTAGAAAATGAAAAATTATTACTATCTTTTAGAAGCAAAGTTAAGACTTATGCTAAAAAAATTGCATCAAAGTAATATTGAATTTAAATTTGTATTGGGGTGATATTGTGAAAAAAATTGAGTTACTTGCTCCTGCTGGTAATATGGAGTGTTTAAAAGCAGCAGTTCAAGCCGGTTGCGATGCGGTATATTTTGGAGGAATTAAATTTGGAGCAAGAGCTTTTTCCAAAAATTTTACTGATTCTGAAATTATTGAAGCAATTAATTATTGCCATTTGTATGGTGTAAAAGCTTATATTACTGTAAACACTTTAATATATGATAATGAAGTTGATGATTTTATAAAGTATATTGAATTTATTCACAAAAACAATGTTGATGCAATTATTATACAAGATTTAGGGATGTTTGATTTAGTTCGAAAAACATTTCCTAATCTTGAAATTCATGCCTCTACACAAATGCACATCCATAATTTAGATGGTACTAAATTAATGGAAGATTTAGGTATGAAAAGAGTAGTTCTTGCAAGAGAAACAGATTTATCAGAAATTAAATATATTAAGGAAAATTCTAATATTGATCTTGAAGTATTTGTTCATGGTGCTTTATGTATTAGTTATTCTGGCCAATGTCTTATGAGTAGTTTAATTGGTGGTAGAAGTGGCAATCGTGGTGCCTGTGCTGGTAGTTGTAGATTAAAATATGATGTTGTTGATGCTAATGGCACAAAATTAAATGTTGATAATTATCCACTTAGTACTAAAGATTTGAATACTTTAGAGTCGGTTGGAAAATTGATAGAAATTGGTGTTAGTAGTCTTAAAATTGAAGGACGGATGAAGTCTAAAGAATATGTATATACAGTGGTCTCTTTGTATCGAGAGGCAATTGATAGTTATTATGATCATGGGAAAGTATATATAAATGATGATAAATTATTAAATCTTAAGAAAATATTTAATAGAGATTATACTAAGGGCTTTTTAAATAATGCTAATAGTATTGAGATGATTAATGGATATCGTCCTAATCATATGGGAGTAGATATTGGAATAGTTGTTAATTTTAAAAAAAATATTGCATTCATCAAATTAACTGATAATTTATCAATAGGCAGTGGTCTTAGAGTTATTGGTGATAATCATGATGTGGGAATTAAAGTTAATAATTTTTACATTAATAATCATTTAGTGAAACGTGCTCATGCTGGTGATATTATAAGTATTCAAGTACATGATAAGGTTAATATTGGTGATAAAGTAGTAGTTACTTATGATAGTGACGTTGTTAATGATATAGAGACAGCGATGAAAAAGAACATTCGAAGAGTTTCAATTACAGGAAGATTTATTGGTAAAATAGGAAGAAAAAGTCATTTTATAATTAATGATGGTTTTAATAATATAGAGATTTTTGGTAATGTTATAGAAAAAGCTTTAAATAATCCTATTAAAGAAGAGACAATTAAAGAAAAACTAGAAAAAATAAATGATACTATATATGATTATGCTGATATCCAGATAGATATTGATGAAAATATTTTTATTTCTCTTACAGAGATTAATATACTAAGGAGAAAAGCTATTGATATGCTTAATGATAAAAGATTATATAAAACTAAATATAAAAAAGAAAAATATAATATTTTTGTGCCAGATTTTAAGAAAGAAAAAAAATTAACTTGTTTAGTTAATAAAAAAGAAGATATACATGAAGCGGGAAAAAAATTTGATATTATTTACTCATATAAAAAAGAAGACGGCTGCACATTAAAATTACCTAGAGTTATTCATAATTATCCAGATAATTTAGAAAATTGTTTAGTTGGAGAAATTGGAGCTTTTTACAAGGGAAAAAATTTAGATACAGATTTCTCTTTTAATGTTGTTAATTCTTATACAGTTGCATTCCTTCATTCTATTGGTGCTAGAAAAATTACTTTATCATACGAAATGAATGATGAACAGATTAAAAATTTAATTAATAACTATCATGAGAGATATAAAAAACATCCTAATTTGGAATTAATTATTTCATCATATGAGGAAGTTATGGTTTCTAAAGTGAATTTGGAAGAATATTATCATAATAAGAACTTATACCTTAAAGATAGGTTTGGAAATAAATATCCAATTGTTGTTAGAGATAATTTAATGTATATTTATAATTATAGAAAGAGAGAATGTAATAGTAAACTTTATTATGATATGGGAATAAATTCATTAAGGGTTAATGAAGATTTATAATTTATATATATTTTGTATTTTATTTCAAATAATATTTTACTTTTTTTTCCGAATCAACAGTTAAAAGTAAAATATTATTTTTAGTTTTACCAATTATTTTTAGTTCATGATTTATCCATGATTCATCTACTTTGGCCAATTTTAAATTTTCTTTTATTATACTACCATCGATAATTAGATTATAGACAAGTCCTTTATTTGGTGGTTTAATATTTAAATCCTTTCTGCTGGTTGTTTTTTTTTCTTCTTTTGGCTCAAAACTTATCTTTCCATTGGGTTCTAAAATAGCATTACAAATATCATCTAAATTAAAGTAGCCATTTAATCTAGCTTCTGTTTCTAGGTCATTGATAGTTATTTTATTTTTAGACATATTTTTTCTAATTATTTTTCCTTTTTCTATTAAGGGTGTTTCTTTTCCATCAAAAAAATTTCTTAATTTAATACTTTTTAACGATGCATATGAGATAAATATGGAGGTAATAAAATAAATTAATAAACTTGTAAGACCTGATAAAACGTTTTTTTCTATATCAAGGGAAATATCAGCAACTATTGATCCTATGGTTATTCCGGTTATATAATCAAACATATTCATTTGTGATACTTGCTTTTTCCCCATTAATTTAAACATAATAAATACTATTATTAGTACTGTCGTGGTTCTATATATTACATTCAATATTTCATTCATATTATTCACCATTTTTATTATTAACAGAAAAAAAGTACATATTCATTTTATGTACTTATTTTATATTTAACTTTTGATTAATTTCTTGTAATCTCTCTTCTTCCTTTTTTAACAATGTACGATCGTTTTCAACGACATTGGCTGGTGCTTTTTTTACATAATTTTCATTTGCTAGTAATTTTTTTCTTCTATCTATAGAAGTAACTAATTTTTCTTTTTCTTTAGTAAGATTTTCTAATTCTTTTTGATGATCCACTTCATCATTATACAAAATATCAAGTTCTAAATCCTCTAATTTTACTTTTTCTATTAGTGTATATTTAGTTTCTTCACTTATTTTGTCATTTAATTTTAACATGTCTAGAACTAGTTTAGATAATTCTTCATTTTCTATATGATTTATTATTTGAAAATTTTTAATGTTTAATTCTTTTTTCTTATTTCTAAATAAAGTAATAAATTCAATCGCATTATCTATTTCTTTTGTTTCTGTATCATATTTTTTATTATATTCAGGGTATGAAGATATCATGATTGCTTCTGAATCTTTAATTGGTAATTCATTATATAATTCATCGGTTACAAATGGCATAAATGGTTGAAGCATTTTTAAAATTCCAGTTAATACGTAGCATAAAGTAGATTTTGTTGAGTTGTCTTTTATAGAAAACTTAGCCATTTCTATGTAGTTATCACAAAAGTTTGACCAGGTAAATGTATAAATGGTATTAGCGGCATTGTTAAATTCATATTTATCCATATATTTAGTTACTTCTTTAACTGCCTTCTGATATTTTGCTAAAATCCATTTATCTGTCAAATTTAAATTTTCTAATTTTATTTCTTTTAAATCTTCAATATTCAGTAAAACAAATCTTGTGGCATTCCATAATTTGTTAATAAAATTCCAGGTTGCTTTTATTTTATCTTCATCAAAGCGAATGTCTGTTCCGTTAGCGGCTGTTGTCGTTAGGTAGTATCTTAAGGCATCAGCACCATATTCGTCACACATATCCATAGGATCTACTCCATTACCTAAGGATTTAGAAAACTTTCTCCCTTGTTTATCTCTGATTAATCCATGAATTAAGCAATCTTTAAATGGCCTTTTTCCCGTAAATTCTAAAGATTGAAAAGTCATTCTATTAACCCAAAATGGTATTATATCATATCCTGTAACTAAACAATTATTAGGAAAATATCTTTTCATATCAGCTGTATCTTCTGGCCAACCAAGTGTAGAAAATGGCCATAGGGCAGATGAAAACCATGTATCTAGTACATCTGGATCTTGAACCCACCCTTCTTCTTTTGGTGCTTCCATTCCACAATATATTTCTTCATCTTTATACCACACAGGAATTCGATGCCCCCACCATAACTGACGTGAAATACACCAGTCATAAGTTATTTCCATCCAGTGGTTCATTATTTTTTCATATCTTGATGGAACAAAATTTACTTTTGTATCTTTATTTTTTTGATTTTTTAAAACGGCATCTGCAAGAGGACGCATTTTAACAAACCATTGTTTAGATAAATATGGCTCAATTACTGCATCACTTCTTTCAGAGTGTCCGACAGAATGGGTCATTTCTTCAATGCTAATTAATAAGTCTGCATCTTTTAGGTCTTTTACTAGCTCCTCGCGGCATCTTTCTCTGGTCATTCCTTGATATTTTCCGGCTTTATCATTCATCGTTGCATCTGGATTCATAACGACAATTCTTTCTAAATTATGACGATTTCCCACTTCAAAATCATTTGGATCATGGGCAGGTGTTATTTTAACAACACCAGTGCCAAACTCAGGATCTGCGTGTTCATCTGTAATAATTGGGATAGGCTTATTAACTATTGGAAGAATAACATTTTTTCCAACATATTTAAGATATCTTTCATCGTTTGGATTTACTGCTACAGCTGTATCTCCAAATAGTGTTTCAGGTCTTGTTGTGGCAATATCTAAGTATTTATTTGTTCCCTCTATATAGTATTTTATGTGATAAAAAGCGCCTTTATCTTCTTTGTATATTACTTCTTCAGTTGAGAGAGCAGTTAATTGAACTGGATCCCAATTGATTATTTTTTCACCACGATAAATTAACCCTTTGTTATATAGATCTACGAATACTTTTCTGACTGCTTTATTTAATCCTTCATCTAAGGTAAATCTTTCTTTGGTATAGTCTAAGCTAAGACCTAATCTAGCCCATTGTTCATGAATTTTCTTAGCATATTCTTCTTTCCATGACCATGCGTGTTCTAGCCACTGTTCCCTAGTTAATTTACGAGGATTAATGCCTTCATTTCTTAGTCTAGCATCTACCTTAGCTTGAGTGGCAATACCGGCATGATCCATACCAGGCAACCATAGACAGTCGAATCCTTTCATTCTTTTATAACGAATTATTATATCTTGTATTGCGGTATCCCATGCATGCCCTAAGTGCAATTTCCCAGTAACATTTGGAGGTGGAATTACTATACAATATGGCTCTTTATTTAAGTCTCCACTATTAAAATATTCACGCTCTTGCCAATTTTCATATTTTTCTTTTTCTACTTCAGTATGATTGTATTTTTTATCTATCATTTATATCAATCCTTTCTTTAAGATAATTACTTGTTTCATCTAAGATTTCTTTAAAATTTTCTTTATCAATTATTCTTTGATAAATTTTATCTAAATACCTCTCTTGGTATATAATTTTATATGATATAGCAAAATTTAAGTCATAAATTAAACTAAATACAGCTGCAAGATTATCATTTTTATTAATGATATATTTCTTATCAACTACTTTCTTATTTCTTATTATTGTTTTAATTTTTTCATTAACTTTACTATTATCTTGTAATAATTTATCTTTTATACTACTATTGCCTAGTGCATTTAGAATATCTATTTTATCTGCATCTCTAATCATTTTACAAAATAGTAATTCTCTTTCATTTAGTCCTTTTTCAATACTAAATTTACTATGATTTTTTATAGCTTTATAGACTAATTGACTATCCTCTTTAGTAATATTAAATTTTTTCATTAATCCTTGTTTTAACAAAAGATCAGCTCCATAATCTCCATGGTCTTGGTCATTATTATATTTTTTATCATCTTTTTTTATTTTTCCAATATCATGGAGTAATCCTATAGTTTTAGCAAGTTCTATATCTTCTTTGATTAAATTTAGTGATTTCCCTATAATTTCCATATTATGCATCACTCGATAACTATGATAATATTTATATTCAGCAGACTTATCAAATCTTCTATATTCTTTAACATAATTGTCGAAATAATCCATTACAGTTCACCTCATTTGCTATAATTAAAAAAATCTATAATGAAAGGGCGAGAAATCCCGTGGTACCACCTTTCTTATAGATTTATCTATCACTCATTCTTTTAACGGAGAAATCCGTTATATCCTACTTCATTCAGATATAAAACTCGCGAGCTACATTCTGACAATTTAATTATTAGTTTGCACCTGCCACTAACTCTCTTTAAATTAAATTTGTCTTACTCCTCTCGGTCTTGGTTTTTAATGTTTGTATTATATCATAGATATTTAAATTTTCAAATATTAATTTAACTTTTTTATATATTTAGTTAGTTGGTTGTTCCATAATTACTATTTTTTTCTGTATATAGTTTTTTAAAACTAATTCAATTTGTTTAAAAAACTTTTCTATTTTATGGTCTTCAAATAGTAAAGAATTAATTATTTTTTCAACATACTGATTTTCTGCTACTAATAAGTAACTAGTAGTATAATTTAGGCCAAATAAATTTGATAAACAAATTAATACGCTATCGGCATTATTATCGCTAACCTTGTTGTTTAGTGGCCTAAATAATTTAAATTCATTATATACTAATGTAGTTGGATATGTGTTTATTCGATTATCTATATATGGATAATTTATAACCATCCTAAGTTCTTCTAAGCGGTAAACATCTTTCATAATGTTACATATTTGAGTAGTCTTTTCATCTATATTTTTGGGCAATCCATCTTTATTGTGACAAAAAATAGCCAATTTTATTATATTATCATATTTAGTATCTTCAATCATTTTTCTAATTAGTCCATCATCAAATAATATTTCAATTGACTTCATAGTACTATCTTCTTCAAAATTATCTAAATAATTATGATTTTTTTGCTCAAAATTTCCTATATCATGAAAAAGGGCAATTAATTGTATAACAATAATTTCTTCAGTGGAAAAAACGCCTAGATTCTCGGCAATGATTTTAGCTAAATCCATAGATTTTAGTGAATGAAAATATTTAGCTTTTGCCCATGTATTATTCATGTCTATTTTTTTTATATATTCTTCAAAGTATTTTAATAATTTACTGCTTTTCATATTATCCTCTTTCATACATCATTATATATAAAACAAATATATTTTATTGTTTTTATAATTAATTAATCATTTATTTGATATAAGTATATAACAAATATAATTATTTTTCAATAATTTTAAAGAGAAGAATTTTAAAAAATATTGGTAATTTTTGGTAAAAATCTTACCAGGTATGGTAATATTTTGATAATGAAGCAAATATTATGCTTGATTTTATTATAATGGTTTTGGTGAGGGAGGTATTTATGGATTTAGGAAGTAAAATCAAGAACATTAGATATAATAACAATGTTAGTCAGGATGAAATGGCTAAAATTTTAAAGATTAATAGAAATTATTTATCTAGAATTGAGACAAATAAATCTTTACCAACATCAGAGGTATTGATGAGATTATCTGAAACATTTAATATAAGCATTGATTCTTTGCTCGGTGTTAATCTAGATGGTAAGGACGGAGCTGAAGTTAAAATTGGCAAAATAAAAAAAATAACTCAATACTGTTCTTATCTTTCTAATTCTGAATTGGATTTTGTAGTTAATATGCTTTGTGTAATGACTAGTAACTCAAAAAATAATCTATAATTTAAATATTGTTATATTATTGGATGTTTATTAATTATTTACCCATATTTTAGATTTATATAGATATGAGTAAATTTTTTTATTTAGAAAAATATGATATAATAAATTAAAGGAGAGTTAAGAGATGATTAGTGTAAATGACATTTTAAATATATGTTCTGGAATATTATTTTCTGGTAAAAAGAATATTGTGTGTAAAAATTTTACTAATGATACAAGAAAAATTAATAATAATTTTGATGTTTATGTTGGTATTAAGGGTGAAAATTATGATGGAAATTTTTTTTATAAGGAAGCTTTTAATAAAGGAGTTAAAGTATGTATATTAGATAATGAAGAGGTCATTGATAAAAAAAATGATAATGAAACTATTATTTTAGTTGAAGATACTGTTGAGGCTATTTCAAAATTAGCAAAATACAAGCGAGAACTATATGATATAGCTGTTGTTGCTATTACTGGTAGTGTTGGAAAAACTTCTGTTAAAGATATGATATATACTGTTTTAAGTAGTGAATATAAAGTATTACGTACTGAGGGTAATATGAATAATCATATTGGCGTTCCATTAACTATTCTATCATTAGATGATCATGATATTTTAGTTGTTGAGATGGGAATGAATCATTTTAATGAATTGCATGCTCTATCAAATATTGTTAAACCTACTATCGCTGTTATTACAAATATTGGAACGGCACATATTGGTAATTTAGGAAGTAGAGAAAATATATTAAAGGCAAAATTAGAAATAATAGATGGAATGTATAATGGAACTTTGATTATCAATAATGATAATGACTTATTAAGAACCGTTAAATACGATAATTTGATTACTATTGGTATAGAAAATGATAGTGATTATGTAGCTAAAGATATTGAAATGAAGGCATTTTCTTCTGAATTTTATATTGATGATGAGTATGTTTCTTTGCCTGTAGGTAGTTTAGCTTTTGTTTATAATGCCTTATTTGCATATGCTGTAGGTAGAAAATTAGGAATTGATAAAAAAAATATTGTTAGTTCACTAGAAAAATTTAAATTGAGTCCTCATAGATTAGAGGTAATAAATGAAAATGACTATACTATAATAGATGATACTTATAATGCAAGTTTAGATTCTGTTAAAAATTCTTTATCTTTACTATCTAAAGTAGATGGCCGAAAAGTATTTATTTTTGCTGATATATTGGAGGCAGATGAATTTGGTGAAAAAATACATCAAAATGTTGCTGATATTTGTATTGAAAATAATATTGATGTTATTATATGTATTGGAGTGTTAGCAAAAATCACATATACTAAATTAAAAGATAATAATGCAATCTGTTATTATTTTGAAAGCAATAAAGAGGCAATTAAAGAAATAGATAAGATTGTCGTAAAAAATGATACTATTTTAGTTAAGGGATCACATTCTATGAATTTATTAGAAATTGTTAATTACCTTAGAAATAAAAAAAATCCATAATGCCATGCTTATGGATATTTTTTCAATTAATGGGACGGATTGTGGGAATCGAACCCACGTATAATGGAACCACAATCCACCGTGTTAACCACTTCACCAAATCCGCCAGTACGTAGCTAATTATAACAGTTATAAATTATTTTGTCAATGTTATTACAAAATTAATTGCTAATTTTAGAAAATTAATTATAATACAAAGTGAAAAGATAAATTTTACTTTTCAAAGTCAATTTTTTTTAAAATAATTTTTTTCTGGGATATTAATGATTTTATGTTATTAAAATTAATATAGAAATGACTATTAAAATTATGCCTCCAAAGGTTTTAGAATATATACCTACTTTATTTCCAATAATATTTCCTAATATTAGCCCCAAATATGTAAATGTTGCACTAAATATAGAAAATATTATTGCCGATGTTAAATATAAATTAGTGATTGCTTTTAACCCTATCCCAATCGAAAGACTATCAATACTTACAGATAATCCAAATATTACAAAACCTAATTTGCTGACTGATAATTTTTCTTTCTCATTATGATTAGAAATAATTAAGTCAATTCCAATATAAGCAAGAATTATTGTTGCTATTAAATCAATGCTAATTATATCTATTTTAGTTATAAGAGTTCCAAATTGGATGCCTATTAGGGGCATTATAAAATGATAAATTCCAACAATCATTGATAGAAAGATTTTTTGTTTTGTATTTAAGCCAATCATTCCATAAACTAGTGATAGTGAAAAGGCATCCATGCTTAAACTAATACCAATTAAAATAATCGTGAAAAAAGAATCCATAATATTCACCTATTTAATATTATTGATTTCTTTTTATTTTAGAATATTTTATTTATTAACTCTTTTAAGTAAGACTTATATGTAGTCTTTTTTTCTGAGTCTACCAAGCAAAGATTAGGAAACAATACACACCAGAAGTTGTCTCCCTCGGCTTCTCCTATTGATATTACTAAAGATTCATAATATCCTTCTTCATAGGTAATACCTTTATAAATTTTTTCTGGGAAATAATTTGATCCATAATTTACGTTATATGGTAATTTGTAATTATTATCAATAAATATATTATTTATGTCTTTTTCAATATTTGGAATGTTTTGATTAATAAGATTTCTCATTTCATCTATATTATCAATATTTTTGGTAATTGAAACAACATTTTCTTCTAAGTATTTTTTTACTTTTTCTTTAATATATATATCTTCTGGGTTGTTACTGTTTGGAATAACTCTAAGTCTAATTGAAGCATCAGGAATAATTATAGTTTCTTCCTTTTGATTATATAATGCAATACAGATTAATAACAGCAATATAAAAAATATTTTTATTTTCATTTTTTTCACCTACTATTATTATGTTATAATAACAGCTATTTGAAACAAAAATATTTAATTTATTTTTTCTGAAAAATTGGTAATAAATATAAATCTATTTTTTTGATGATAATCTTTTTCAACTGATACTTTTACATTTGTTAATTCTTCTTTTATAATTTTAACTATACTTTCTGCTTGATTTTCTCCAATTTCAAAACATACAAGATAATTATTTTTAGTAATACATGGTATATTTTTAATAATTTTGTAATAAAAGTAAAGGCCCTCTTTTTTTGCATATAGTGCTTTTCTTGGTTCATTTTTTTTGACTATCTGCATAACATCTTCTTTTTTATTTAAATATGGAGGATTTGATATTATAACATCATATCTTTTTTTTTTTTTATTTACCATATTATCTTTAATAAAATTAATATTTACGTTATTTTCCAAAGCATTTTTTTTGGCAACTTTAATTGCTCTTTTTGAAATATCAATAGCATCTACATTCGAATTTGTTTCTTTTTTTAGGGTAATAGCAATGCATCCTGAACCTGTTCCTAAATCTAAAATGTCAATTTTCTTTTCTTTGAAATATTTTTTGATTTTATTTACTGCTTTATCAACTAGCAATTCAGTTTCAAATCGGGGTATTAAAACAGAATTATTAACGTTTATTATGTTCCCATAGAAATTAACATTCCCTATAATATATTGAATTGGTTTTCCTTTTTTTAGTTCTTTTATACATTTATCTTTGTTAATAGTTTGTTTTCCTGACTCTTTAAAATATTGATCTAAATATTTTAATTCTTCTTTATATTCTTTCATTTATATTTCACTATTTTCTAATTCTATTCTTTGACTTTCATTGATTAAAGCTTCAATAATAATGCCTAATTCTCCAGTCATAATGCGGTCTAAATTCATTGACGTAAAGCCAATACGATGATCGGTTACTCTGTTTTGAGGATAATTATATGTTCTTATTTTTTCTGAACGATCTCCTGTACCTATTTTGTTTTTTCTTTCAGCAGCGTTGGCGGCTTCTTGTTCTCTTAATTTTAAATCATATAATCTCGTTTTCAATATTTTAAATGCTTTCTCTTTATTTTTTATTTGACTTCTCTCAGTTTGTGAATAAACAATAATTCCTGTAGGAATATGGGTAAGTCTAACTGCTGAATCGGTTGTATTTACTCCCTGTCCACCACATCCACTACTTCTAGTTATATCAATTCTAACTTCGGATTCATCTAGTTCATAATCAAACTCTTCTGCTTCAGGCATTACTAAAACAGTTGCAGTAGATGTATGTACTCTTCCTTGTGATTCTGTTTCTGGAACTCTTTGAACACGATGAGCCCCCGATTCATATTTCAATTTTGAATATGCGCCCTCTCCTTTTATCATAAACTCTATTTGAGAAAAACCTCCAGCTGTTCCAGGTTCTTCATTCAATACTTCTATTTTCCAACCAAAGTTATTAATATAGTGTGTATACATATCAAATAAGTCTCCAGCAAAGATGTTAGCCTCATCTCCGCCAGCTGCTCCTCTTATTTCCACAATAACATTTTTCTCATCATTAGGATCGTGTGGTAGGAGTAAGATTTCTAATTTTTTTTCAAGTTCTTCTTTTTCTTTATCTAATCTTGATATTTCTTCTTTAGCAAATTCTAGCATTTCTGAATCTTTAGACATTTCTTTAGCTGTTTCAATATCGGTTAATATACTTTTATATTTTTCATATAATTCTACTGTTTCTGATAATCTTCTTTGTTCTTTTGACAATTCTGTCATTTTTTTGATATTTGACATTACTTCAGTTTTTAATAATTCATTAGATATCTCATTATATCTATTTTGAATTACTTCTAATCTGTTAATCATAAAATCAATCCTCTCTTGCGGTATAAGTATACCATAAAATACTAAAATCTTCAATTTATATTACTATTTTTCATATATCAACATATTGAAACAATTACATTTGTTTGCTATAATGTTAATAGGTGATAACTATGAATAATAGAATTATCATGCATATTGATTGCAATAACGCATTCTTATCGTGGACAGCTGTACATATGTTACATTCAGGTTATAAAATTGATATAAGAGATAGATTTTCTGTAATTGGTGGTAAAGAATCAGAAAGAAAAGGTGTTGTTATTGCTAAAAGTAATCTATGCAAAGAACGTGGGGTTGTTACTGGAGAAACTTTATATTCGGCAAGAAAAAAATGTCCATATTTAGATGTATATCAACCTGAATTTAAGGTATATAAAAGGTATTCTGACATTATGTATACTTATTTATGTAGTTATTCTAAAAAAATTGAAAGATATTCAATAGATGAGTGTTTTGTCGACTTTACTGACAATATTATAAAAATTGATAATCCAGTAAAATTAGCTTACAAAATAAAGGATGAAATTAAAAAAAATTTTGGTTTTACAGTAAATATAGGCGTTGGGAATAATAAGCTATTAGCAAAAATGGCAAGTGATTTTTCAAAGCCAGACAAAGTCCACACTTTATTTTATTCTGAGATAAAGGAGAAAATGTGGCCTTTAGATGTCAAAGAATTATTTATGATAGGAAAATCTAGTAATAAGAAATTACATGATTTAGGTATTAAAACTATTGGAGATCTTGCAAATAGTGATCAAGATTTTTTAATTAGACATTTTAAAAGTTTTGGGAAAATAATGTGGGAATATGCTAATGGAATAGATAATTCTGAGGTTGAGTGTGATTATGGAAATCCTAAAAGTATTTCAAATTCATTAGTTTTTCCATATGATTATTCTAAATTAGAACAAATATATAAAGAAATTAAAAAATTATCAATGATGACTGGAAAAAAATTGAGGGATAAAAAGATGTATGCTCCAAATGTAATGATATGGGTTAAATTTCATGATTTTACTAAGGTAAGTAAACAAATTACTTTAGATACGCTTATAAATAGTGATGAAGACATATATCAAAATGCACTTACTTTATTTAATAAACTTTGGAATCCTGATAGTGATAAAAAAATTAGAGCTATTTGTGTTGGTGTATCTAATTTAACAGATGTTTACAAGGTACAGTTGTCTTTGCTTGAAAATCAAAAAGATGAAGAAAAAAACAATAATATTCATTTAGAAAAAGCCATTAATAACATAAAAGAAAAATATGGAGATGCTTCTATTAACTATGCTGATAAAGTATAAATTTTATTATACTTTATTTTATTTATATAACATTAACTCATTTTTTTGATATAATTAATTATGCATAGAAAGAAGGATTATAGATGGATGAATTAATTATTAAAGAAATTGCAAATGAATTAAATATTAAAATTGGGCAAGTAGAAGTTGTATTAAAATTACTTAGTGAAGGTAATACAATTCCTTTTATAGCTAGATACCGAAAAGAAGCTACGGGAGCTTTGGATGAAGAACAAATAAGAGAAATTAGTGAGGTATATCAATATCAGGTTAATTTATCTAAGAGAAAAGAAGATGTCATTAGATTAATTGAAGAAAAAGGATTATTAACTGATGAGCTCAAAGATAATATTATGAAATGTAATAAATTAGTAGATGTAGAAGATTTATATAGGCCTTTTAAAGAAAAGAAAAAAACAAAAGCTACTGAAGCTATAAAAAATGGACTAGAACCTTTAGCTAAAATTATTATGTCACAACCTAATAATTTAGATGTTGATAAAGTTTGTTCTAATTACATAAATGACAATATTAAAACTACTGAAGATGCCATTCAAGGAGCTAAATATATTATAAGTGAGTGGATTAGTGACAATGCATATTATAGAAAATGGATAAGAGGATATTTATATAAAAATGGAGTTATGTCATCAAAAATAAAGAAAGACGCTAATGATCAAGGTAAAGTTTATGGGATGTATTATAATTATAGTGAAATGATTAAAAATATTAAGCCTCATCGTATATTAGCAATGAATCGTGGTGAAAAAGAGAATATTTTAAATGTATCTATTGATATTAATAGTGATGATATTATTGATTATTTGGAGAAAAAGATTATTAAAAATGAATCAAATGTAAAAGAAATAATTATCGATGCTATTAAAGATAGTTATAAGAGATTGATATTTCCTTCTGTTGAAAGAGAAATAAGAGCAGATTTAAAAGAAAAAGCTTCTGAGCAAGCAATTTTAGTTTTTAGTAAAAATTTAGAAAAATTATTGCTTACTCCTCCAATGAAAGATAAAAACATTTTGGGACTAGATCCGGCTTATAGAACTGGATGTAAATTAGCAGTTGTTGATAATACATCTAGAGTTAAAAAAATTACTGTTATTTATCCTCACGAGCCAAAAAATATGTGGAATGAAGCAAAAGATGTAATTAAACAATTAATACATGACTATGACATAGACTTAATTGCTATCGGAAATGGGACTGCTTCTAGAGAAAGCGAAAAATTAGTTAGTGAAGTTATTAAGGAATATACTGATAAGAAAGTAAATTACGTAATTGTAAGTGAAGCCGGTGCTTCTGTATATTCGGCCTCTCCCTTAGCTATATCGGAGTTTCCAGAGTTACATGTTGAAGAAAGAAGCGCAATAAGTATTGCAAGAAGATTACAAGATCCTTTAAATGAACTTGTAAAAATAGATTGTAAAAGTATTGGAATTGGTCAATATCAGCACGATGTTAATGAGAAAAGATTAGAAGATTCGCTTGATTTTGTAGTTTCAAAAGCAGTAAATAATGTAGGAATAAATATTAATACTGCAAGCAAATCTATTTTAAAATATGTTTCTGGTATGACCAAAACATCTATTGATAAGATTATTAATTATCGTGAAAAATTTGGAAAGATAAAATCTAGATTGGAATTAAAAAAATTAAATATCTTATCTGATAAGGTTTTTGAACAAGCTATTGGTTTTATGAGAATTATAGACGGGGAAAATCCGTTGGATAAGACATCTATTCATCCAGAAAGTTATGATGCTACTGACAAGCTTCTTAAGGACATGGAACTAAATTCGGATGATATTGGCACGGAAAAATTAATTGAAAAATTAGATAAATTAGATTTAGATAAATATTCAAAGGAAAATAAAATTGATAAATATACTTTAGAAGACATTATTAAGTCTTTGAAAATGCCTAATAGAGATTTTCGTGATAGTTTCCCTCAACCATTATTAAGAAGTGATATATTAACAATAGATAATTTAGAAGTTGGAATGCAACTAGAGGGTACTGTTAGAAATGTTGTAGATTTTGGTGCTTTTATTGATATCGGACTAAAAAATGATGGCTTAGTTCATATATCAAAAATTACCAATAAATATATCAAACACCCATTAGATGTTTTAAATGTTGGTGACATAGTTACCGTATACGTTGATGAAATTTTTAAAGATAAAAATAAAGTAAGTTTAACAATGATCAAAAATTAATAGAGAGTTATTGATGTTCATTTATATTAAAATACCTTAATTGATATTAGTCTTATTTTGTAATATTAATTAGGGTATTTTTATTATTTATATCCATATCTATATATTAATTTTATTTTTTATGTTTGTATCATAATATAAAAATATAATTAATATATAATTATAACATTTATGCATATTTTGATTTTTTTATAAAAAATGATTGACAAGTTAGTTTTTTTCTATTATAATTTATATTGCCTACTTGATTTGCGGATGTAGTTTAATGGTAGAACTTCAGCCTTCCAAGCTGACCACGGGAGTTCGATTCTCCTCATCCGCTCCAAAAGGTAAAATCGTCGCACCAATGTGACGTTAATGATTAAATCAATCTGAAATATGATTGATTTTTTTGTGCGTTATTGCAAAGAAAGGTGTGATGTGGTATGATTAATATCGTAAAAAAGAAAATCAATATGAGTGATGAACTCAAGAAGCAAATTAATTGGTCTTGCAAATTTAGTAACCGACCCTATCAAATAATAGAAGGGTGCTTACGAATTGTGGAACACACGAATTTAGCATACGTGGAGCCACATAAAGTGATTATTGATGATAAGTTATACTTATTCTTCAATGAGCAAAAACATTTTTACTTAGGGAATCTAAAGAAGAAAATCCCATTGTCTGAATTATCAGAGTACATAGCAAGGCATTAATTGGTGAGTTTATATACTCCCACTATATTGATTTATTTTGTCGTGTAAAAATCAATATATTCTAGGTGTCCTTGTTATGTGACACCTTTTTTGGTGCCTTTCACTATTCCAAAAAGAGAAAGGAGAATGATAATTATGGATAATGAAAGGAGTATCGCAGCAGTTTATATTCGTGTTTCGACAGAGGATCAGGCACGAGAAGGATTTTCTTTAGGAGAACAAAAAGAAAAGTTATTACAATTATGTTCTTTTAAAGGATATGAAGTTTTTAAAATTTATGAAGATGCAGGAATAAGTGCAAAAGATATGGAACATAGACCTGCATTCCAAGAAATGTTATCTGATATGAAGAAAGGTAAAATCAACTATATTGTGGCTTATAAGTTAGATAGAGTCACTCGTTCAGTTCGTGATTTAGAAGAACTTATATCTGTACTTGAACAATATAATTGCTTTCTAGTATGTGATAGAGATGATGTTAATACTTCTACTGCTAATGGCAGGTTCTTTGTTAGAATGCTTACAGTATTATCACAACTAGAAATTGAAATCGTATCGGAAAGAACAAAATTTGGCTTAAATGGAGCCATTAAGTCAGGACATTTGCCGGGAGTTTTAGCACTTGGTTACAAGAAAGATGGCAATAAAAAAACTATTATTGATGAGGCTACTAAACCAGTAATTGAAAGAATCTTTAAAATGTATTTGGAAGGTAAAAGTTTTCAGCAAATATCTAATATCTTTAATGAAGAAGCATTACTACACCCTAAAAAATGGAAAGATACCACCATTCAAAAGATTATTGATAACAAAATTTATATGGGCGATTATGAGCAATATAAAAGAATTGCAAAAAATAAGCAAATTGAACCAGTAACCTATATGAATGTTGTGGATCCTATTATCTCAAGAGCAGTATGGGAAGAATGCCAACATCAAAAAGAAAAGAATCAAAGGACTTATACTAGAGATAGAGTTTATTTGTTCTTTCAAAAACTAAAGTGTCCTAGTTGCCATAGAATTATGAAGTGCAAAGGTTCTGGTGGTAAAAAAAGAAAGTATATGTATTATACCTGTGAGAAGTGTCATATTAATTATCGTGAAGATAGAATTGAAGAATTATTATCAAACTTTATTTATGATATGGTTGAGTATGATATGGCAGTTAAAAAGTATTTCTTACCTGTTTTTGCGGACCATAAACCTACAAAAACTGATGATATAGATAAAGAGATTAAATCATTAGAAAAGCAAAAGGAACGTATTAAAAAAGCCTATATGAGTGGTATCGTAGAAATGGAAGATTTTTCAGAAGATTATAAAATCATTGAAGATAAGTTAGAAACATTAGAACAAAAGAAAAATGAAAGTCTTGATTTAGATAATATGACTTTTAGTCCTCAACAATTAATGGCAGATCGAGATATTGAACGAGAAACTATGATAAGACTTGATACTTTAAATAGTGTTGTTAAAACTACTTGGGAAAGTAAATCTAAAGAAGAAAAGCAAGAATTTATTTCTAAATTAGTAGAATCAGTCATTATAACTAAAGATAGTAACAATGAACTTCATGTAGAGAAAATTAACTTTAGAAGAAGTTTTGTAGATATGTTAGCCAAATTACTTGGCAATGGTATTTTAGATGTACTTATTCCAGTAGAAATCAATGGTAAAGAAGAATTTATTTTAGGTACAGGCAATATAACAGATGAACAAGTACAAGAATATTTAGATAGATTAAATAAATATTATGAAACTAAATTTTATCAAATATATGAAAAAGTTGATGAAGAAACAGGCAATATTATTGGAGAATTTATACCTAAAAAAGATGAAAAGATTATAAGAGTATTACCAATATTATCTAATAAAAGTACAACAAAATCACCAATTACTAAGGATATTATTGATACAAAATATGGAATTGTAACTTACAATCCTACTAAGCCAAAAGAAAAAGTTTTGGAAGGAGTTAGTGATTATGCAACTTCTTAACAAAGAAAACATTATCAAAAATCAAGTAAATACCATAGAACAATTTAAAGTTCTTGCCTATCTAAAAAAGCAATTTAATACTGATGAATTTAATCTATATTTGCTAGATAGATTTACTATAAAACTTGTTGATAAGAATAATGATGTAGGATATTTTAAATATAATTCTAAAACAAAATCAGTAGATTTTTATGAAAAAGTATTAAAAATAAAGAAAGAGAGAGATAAAAATGAAATTAAATTATACAAAAGTTGGAGATTATTTATTCCCTAATTTAACTATTAAAAATCAAAAATATAAAAGAATTAACAAATATGGATTACTAAAATTGCACTATCTGAAAAAGAATAGCAAAGCACTTTATACAACTCTGTTAATGAAAAATGAACTGACCAATCATCTTGTTTCAGTTAGTGATGAATGTGAAAATAAATTAAATAATCTAATGGAACAATTAAAAAAATCAGATAAATTACTGTCTGAAAAACGTAAGAAAAATAATCAATTAGAATGGACCAAATTAATGAATAATTACAAAAATGTTGCTGAAGAAATTATTTTAAATGAATTAATTTATAATAAAAATGTGTGAGTACAAGCTATAATATTTGTCCTAGCCAGCACTGAATTTATACTCCCGCATAAATTCTATTATGGGAATTCCCACACCCTTATTTTGAAAGGATAAAGTTAATTATGAGAAAAAGAAATATTAAAATTAATATATTTTTAAATGAACATGAAAAACAAATGTTAATAGAAAAATCTAATAAAGCCAGATTATCACAGTCTGACTTTATTAGAAAATTAATTGATGATTTTGATGAAAAATTTTTATCTAATAATAGCATTCATCATATTGCAGAAAGTTT
>CALVON010000006.1 GCA_944350315.1 uncultured Bacilli bacterium
TCAAGAAGAAGCTCCAAGTTTAGGTAAACCAGTATTAGTACTTAGAGATACCACTGAACGACCTGAAGGAATTGCGGCAGGTACTCTAAAACTAGTAGGAACTGATGAAGAAACAATCTATAATGAGTCTAAGAAGTTGTTAACAAACAAGGAAGAATATAATAAAATGGCTCATGCATCTAATCCATATGGAGATGGCCATGCCTGTCAAAGAATAGTGGATGCTATAATAGCAAAATTTTCAAAATAAAAACCTTTAAATCAAGCTATATGCTTGCTTTTTTCTTGCAATAATGATACTATTAATATAAATTTAAGAAAGTTATCATAATATAGCGATTATTGATAAGGGCATATATAAAGGTAGTGTGAGAATATGAGAAAATGGATTAAATCGCATCAATATTTATCTGCTTTTTTTCTATCCTTTCTTTTAGGATTTTTTATAACGATTCCGTGGATAATTACAGGTAAAGGAATTTTTACTTTCTTAGCAGATTACAATACTCAACAAATTCCATTTAATATTTACATGAATAATGCCATTTCTAATAATAATTATTTATGGAACTGGTATAATGATTTAGGCGCAAGTTTTATTGGCAGTTTTGGATTATATAATTTATTTAGTCCCTTTACCATGATATTATGGTTATTTCCTGCAAAATATGTTCCTTACTTAATGGGACCAATATTCATGTTAAAATATGGTGTTGCTGGCTTAACTTCGTTTATGTTTTTAAAAAGATATGTTAAAAATTATGAATATGCATTATTAGGTTCAATATTATATGCTTTTTCAGGATTTCAATTAACCAATATACTATTTTATCATTTCCATGATGTAGTGGCATTTTTTCCACTACTATTATATTCATTAGATAAACTAGTCATAGAAAATAAAAAAGGAATATTTTTATTATCAGTTGTATTAAATGCTATAACAAATTATTATTTCTTTATTGGCCAGGTAGTATTTGTTTTGCTATACTATATTATAAGACTTATTACCAAATCATACAAATGGTCTTTCAAAAATTTTATCAGCATATTTATTGAAAGTATTCTAGGAATTGGTATAGCAGCATTTTTGCTTATTCCTTCAATATTTTTCGTTTTAGGAAATCCTCGAATTGATGGAAGCTGGACTTTACATTCAATGTTTATTCCTACAGGAACAAATATCGCAGAAATTATTAGATCATTTGTTATGCCAAATGAAAGCATGAATTATAGAGCAATTCTGACAGAAGTGAATTTTTGTAGTGTTGAATCTTATTTGCCATTTATTGGTGCAATTTTGTGGCTATCGTATTTAATAAAAAAGCCAAAAGAATGGTCAAATATATTTATGTTTATACTTTTGTTATTTATGTTTATTCCTATATTAAATAGCAGTTTTTCAATGTTTACAACAAATTATTATGCACGTTGGTTTTATATGGCTATTTTAATAATGGTATTAAATTCTATAAAAGCCTTAGATGAAAAGATATCATTAAAACCAGGTTTAATCATTAATACAATGCTAATAGTATTGTTTCTGTTATTAGTTTTATATACATGTCAAGATATACCAATGATTTATAATAAGGAAAATTTCATGGTAATTGTTTTATTTACAATTTTAAATATAATTTTATTATGTCTAATTTTTAAATATAATAAACATAAAGAAATATTATTATTTATAGGTGTAATATTGTATATATTAATATATGGGAACTATTTTATATACTATAATAAAAAATTATCATTATATCAAGAACCAATGACAACTCTAAAAAGCTTAAATAACATTGTACAAAACTTAGAAGAAAATATAAGATACAATTCAAATGACTATTATTATAATATTGGCTTATATTCAGAAAGAATGTTTGTTACAAGCTGGAACAGTAATATAGAAGGATCATCATTTGACTTTTATAATAGTTTAGGCATATACCGTGGTGTATCTACACAAATTCCAATAAATGATAAGAACTTACAAGAGTTTTTATCAATCAAATATATTATTTTGAGCTATTTGGATGAAAATTTAGTACAAATTTATGGCGAACCAATAAAGAAAGATGAATATTATATTTATATAAATGAAAATTATAAACCGTTTGGTATTGATTATAATAATTATATTTTAGAAAATGATTTTAAAGAGATTCCAAATGAAAATAAAAGTTATATTCTAAATAATGCTGTTGTTATTAGTGAAGAGCAATTAAATAAATATAAAAATATTTTGACAGAATATCAAACAGAAAGTAAATATGCTTCTGATTTAGAACAAAATGAATTTATTTTAACTAAAAATGGATTTACAGCTGATATAGTTAGTCCAAAAGAAAAAATATTAGTTTATACTATTCCTTACAGTAATGGCTGGCATGCAACAGTAAATAATAAAAAAATAGAAATTGAACAAGTTGATAATGGTTTTATGGCTATAAAGATCAATCAAGGAAATAATAAAATAGAATTTAAATATTATCCTCCCGGATTAAAAATAGGAATAATAATAACGATATTCAGCATAGGCGGGACAATGGTGTATTTAATCTTTAAGAAACATAACAAGAATATATAAAATTACTGACGTTGAAATTATTAAAGAATCAAGCTATATGCTTGCGGGTGTAAATTTTTTTCCGGGGCAATTTAATATAATTTTATGATATACTATCGTTATAGAATAGAGGTAGTATATGAAAAATAAAAACATTAATTTGGATAAAAAATTTGCTGATTTAATTAAAGACAACGCTTTAGATATTAATACAATAGAAGACTTAGTGCTTAGTAGCATAAATGAATATAAACAATATATTCATCAACACATTGAAGAACTTTTACAAACAATGGTTGATGAACACAAATTGATAATTAAAAAAAACAAGAATGGCAAAATCGTGGATATAATCTCCGTAACAAAGGAAAAGAAAAAATAGAATTTACCTTAATTACTGGAAAGATTACAATATATCGAACTGTACTACAAATAAGTGGTGATATTGATCTAGAAAAGTATGATTTAAACAGTAAATTAATTATTCCTTTAGATGAGTATCTAAGAATAGATGTAACAATACCTAAGACTGTTTGTAATTTGCCAGTTTATTTAGAAAACAACAAAAATAAAATAGATTATTCTACTTATGAGCATAATGGTTGGTTTGTAGGTAGTGGTGCAATTGAAAGTTCTAATAAAACTGTAGTGCAACTCAGATTAAAACAAGCTGGTATGAGATGGAATGTAGATGGTGCTAACTATGTGATTGCATTAAGATGCATGTATGAAAGTGATCATTGGGACAAAATAGAAAAAATAGTGACTGATTATATTTATTAGTAATAGTCACTATTTTTCAATTTTGCCCCGGAAAATTTTTTACACCCTATATTTTTTCAGAGAAAAAGAGTAAACTTTTTTCGCAATGAATTTGATATAATAATTACAACAAAGGTAGTTGATAATAGTGAATCGTGAATGGAAAAGAAAAATGAGACATGATAAAAAATTGGTAAAAGAATTA
>CALVON010000007.1 GCA_944350315.1 uncultured Bacilli bacterium
ACAATTTTTAACAAATGAAAAAGAATTAAAAGATTTAGAGACTAAATTAAGAGGCAAGGATATTGAACTTAATGCGTGTTATGATGTTATTAAAGACCTGCTCCAAAAAAATGAAAAAATGCAAAATATATTAAAAGAAAAATTAGGTGTAGATTTTGATAAAGAAAAGAATAAAATATAGCCATTAAAATATAAGGATTTTAAAAAATTGGTAGCAAACTAAAGCTATCAATTTTTTTATCTTTAATTTCTATATAAAAATAGCCACTTGTAAGTTGTAAGCCTTGCAAATTAATAATTTGCGCTTTAAATTTTATAAAATTTATGATAGAATAAAGTCAATATTTGGAAAGAGTTAATAAAAGGTGAAAAATGAAACAATTAACAGATTATCATGCAAAATATTTAGCATACGAATTAACTAAAAAAAGTTCTTCAAATAGTATAGAAAAACTTATACATGTATTATCAGATGCAAAAGTAGAACCTAAGCCTCATCAAATTGAAGCTTCTCTGTTTGCATTTAAATCTCCCTTGTCAAAAGGCGCTATTTTAGCAGATGAAGTTGGATTAGGAAAAACTATTGAAGCCGGTATTGTTATTTCTCAAAAATGGGCAGAAAACAAAAAAAGAATGCTTATTATTGTTCCTGCTACTTTAAGAAAACAATGGTACGAAGAATTAAAAGAAAAATTCTATCTTGATTCTATGATATTAGAGGCAAAATTATTTAATGATGAAATATCAAAAGGCAACTTTAATCCTTTTATTCAAGATAAAATAATAATATGCTCATATAACTTTGTCAGCAATAAAGAAGCATATGTAAAAAATGTTAATTGGGATCTAGTTATTATTGATGAAGCCCATAGATTAAGAAATGTTTATAAAACAACTAATAAAATCTCTAGAAAAATAAAAAGTGCTATAGAGAACTCACCTAAAATATTATTAACGGCTACTCCATTACAAAACTCTTTATTAGAGTTATATGGATTAACAAGTATTATAGACGATTATATATTTGGTGATTTAAAAAGTTTTAAAAGTCAATTTACAAGATTGGATGATAATGATGAATATTTATATAATGACCTAAAGCAAAGAATAGCACCTATATGTAAAAGAACTTTAAGAAAACAAGTTTTAGAGTATATTAATTATACTAATAGATTATCTATAACTCAGGAATTCTATCCTTCAGATGAAGAACAAGAATTATATGATAAAATTACATTATATTTGCAAAGAGATGATTTAAAAGCATTACCACCAAGTCAAAGATGGTTAATGACTTTAATATTAAGAAAACTATTAGCGTCTTCAAGCTTTGCTATAGCAGGAACATTAAGAGGATTGGTAAATAAATTAAATAAGATATTAAGTACTTCTAAAATTCTTAAAGATGAAGAATATGCAGATGCTTTTTCTGATTATTCTGAATATGAAGAATTAAAAGATGAAGAAGAATTTGATGAAAATAAAGAAATCATATTAACTGAAAATGATGTTGAATTAATAAGAAGAGAAATTGCTGAGCTAACCGAATATGCAAAACTTGCTGAATCAATTAAGCAAAATGCCAAAGGTCAAGTTTTACTTACTGCACTTAATAAAGGTTTTGAAGAAATGAAAAGACTTGGTGCGTCAGAAAAAGCTCTTATTTTTACTGAATCAACAAGAACGCAAGAATATATATATTCAATTTTACAAAACACTGAATATAAAGATAGTATAGTGTTCTTTAATGGAAGTAATAACGATGCATTATCTAAGAAAATATATAGTGAGTGGTTATTAAAACATAAAGGTGAATCAATAATTACAGGTTCTAAAACTGCTGATAAAAGGTCTGCCCTAATAGAATATTTTAAAAATAATGCAAAAATTATGATAGCAACGGAGGCTGCTGCTGAAGGTGTTAATTTACAATTCTGTTCTATGGTAGTTAATTATGATTTACCTTGGAATCCACAAAGAGTTGAACAAAGAATTGGTAGATGCCATAGATACGGACAAAAATTTGATGTAGTTGTAATTAACTTCTTGAATAAAAGAAATCAAGCTGACCAAAGAGTATATGAATTACTTAAAGAAAAGTTTAAACTATTTGATGGCGTTTTTGGTGCAAGTGATGAAGTCCTTGGAAGTATTGAAACTGGAGTTGATTTTGAAAGAAGAATAAATGAAATATATCAAAATTGCAGAAGACCAGAAGAAATAAAACAAGCTTTTGATGATTTACAAAAAGAATTAGAAGAAAAAATAGATTCTAAAATGAAATTAACTACTCAAAAGTTATTTGAGAACTTTGATGAAGAAGTAATCGAAAAATTGAAGATTAGTCAAAATACAAGTAAAGAGTATTTAAATAAATTTGAAAGGGAATTACTATTATTAACTAAATATAAGCTAAATTATAATTATGCAAAATTTGATAGTGATACAACATTTGAGTTACTAAAACAACCATATAAAAATATTAAAACAGGAATCTATGAATATAAATCTAATAATATAAATAGCGAAAATTATAGAGTTGGTCACCCACTTGCTCAAAATATTATAAATGATTATAAAGAAAAACAATTAGAAAGTGTAGAAATAGTATTTGATTATTCTAATTCTAATCAGAATATTGAAAAAGTAAAACCTTATATTGGTAAAACCGGAGAGATATCTTTAAACAATGTAGATATTGAAACTTTTGAAAAAGAAAACTTTTTAATATTTTCCGGTATAGATGAAAATGGAAATTATTTAGATGATGATACTTGTAGAAAAATATTTAATATTAATAATGTTAAAATTAATAATAATTGTAAAATAGAAAGCAAAGAAAAACTTAAAGAAACATTTGACATACAATTTAATAATGTTTTAGATAAATTATTAGAAAGGAATAATACTTTCTTTGACTCTGAAATGGATAAACTTGAAAAATGGGCTGAAGATGTTAAAAAGAGTATTGAATTAGAATTAAGAAACTTAGATATAGATATTAAATTTAAAAAAGCTGAAGCTAGAAAAATGCTAAAGTTAGAAGATAAACTTAATATGCAAAAAAAAATAAAAGAATTGGAAAAAAAGAGAAACAATTTAAGATTCAATTTGTTTGAAGAACAAGATAAAGTCGATGAAAAAAAAGAAAAACTAATTGAAGATATAGAAAATAAGATGAAACAGAAAATAGATATTGAAGAACTTTTCAGTATAAAATGGAAAATAGTTTAGGAGTGAATTAAATGAAAAATCAAAAATTAGAATTAACTTGGATAGGAAAAGAAAATCAACCAAAAATTGAGCCT
>CALVON010000008.1 GCA_944350315.1 uncultured Bacilli bacterium
TATCATCATTAGTAAATTTAAAAGGTTTAACAATCACTTCATTATCTGAGTTAACAGCAGAAGCAAAGTGAGAATTTTTGGCAATATCAATGCCAATAAAGATCATAATAGATCATCTCCTTAAATTAAAATTTTAACACATGTGACAGTCCACTTAGTTTTAGCCTTGTAACCTTGCTGGATATAAAGAGTCAAAGCCCTATCTAACTAATAACCAATAAAGCATAAAACTGTGGCAATATTCTCCACAAAATAGTCTAGCTATAAGGTAAACAAAAAAGTCCACAGTGTTAATAAATTAATTATACAATGGATTTCATCCAAAGCAAAATTATGTTAATTGTTTAAAATTAAATATAAAATAAAGGTACCATTAAACCAAAATTTTTAGAAATAAAAATAAAATAATTAATGGAGAAAGGTAAGTATAATATATTAAATTTTAAACTTTATTATATTATACAAGGTGTATTATTATTATGAAAAATGAAGTGATAAAAAACATACCAAATCAAATATTAGATATTGATTGTAATGATTTTTATTTTGATGAATTATCAAGTATTCATATATGTAAAAAAGATGAACTTGAAAATGCTCAATTGGGGTATAGATTTGACCCTGCAAAAAATAAAAAAATTGAGAAATGGATAGGTGATAATTATTATGTGATTGGATTTGATGATATATGTGGTGATCCAATAATAATCGAGAATGATAGTAAAGATTTTCCAGTATATTGGATGTGGCATGATAATTGGACAACTTTAGAAAAAATATCTTCTAATGTAGAAAATTTTATATCAATTTTAAAAATATTAAACAAAAATTTAAATATAAATGAAAAATTATATAATATAAAAAATATTGAAAATGAATTTTATGATTTTTGGAAAAATAGAATTGATAATACTATGGAAAATAAAGTAGAAAATAAAAATAATATTATTGGTTATATAAGATTAGTATTTTTATTTGTTATATTAGTAGTATTACTTTTTATATTAGTAATATTAGTTTCAATTTTAATAAGTTAATATAGGAATGGTATAAAATGAGAATTTTAAATTTATTTAAAAATAAAAATGATATGAATAATAATAAAATTAAAGAAAATATTAGTAAAAATGAAATTATATCTATTGTTGATAAAGAAAGAAAAAATAAAATATGTGGTTCTTTAATTGGTGGTGCTATTGGTGATGCTTTAGGATATCAGTTAGAATTTAAAAGAGGTATTAAAGAAAAGGAATATATAAAATATGAAAATGATTTTGGCGTTATTTCTGATGATACACAAATGACATTATTTACAGCTAATGGTTTAATATGGAGAGAAACAAGAATAGCAATGAAAGGAGTTGCTTTGTTACCATCAGATGCTGTATATGAATCGTATTTAGATTGGTTGGATACTCAAAATAATACAAACAATCATGAATTAAAAATTAGTTGGATAAAAGATATAAAGGAATTAAATGTTCCTAGAGCACCGGGTAATACATGTATAAGTGCGCTTTCTTCTGGAAAAAAAGGAACTATTGAAAATCCAATTAATAATAGTAAAGGTTGTGGTGGAATTATGAGAGTTGCACCACTTGGTTTGTATATGAATAATCCAGAGAACGCAGGTAGATTTGCGGCTGAAATTAGTGCTATAACTCATGGGCATCCTCTTGCTAATATTCCTTCTTATGTTTTTGCGACAATGATATATTTTATTGTGAATGAAAAAACTTCTATAGAAGAAGCATTAAATAAATCAATGGCTCAATATAAAGAAAAGTTTAATGTTTATGATAAAAAAAATAATAAATATTTTGATGAATTAGTTAATAAAGCAATAAAATTAAGTAAAGAAAACATTTCTGATATAGAAGCTATTTATCAATTAGGAGAAGGTTGGGTTGCAGAAGAAGCGTTTGTTATTGCATTATATTCTTGTTTAAAATATGAAAATAATTTTGAAGATGCAATAATATGTGCTGTTAATCATGATGGAGATAGTGACTCAATTGGAGCAATAGCTGGTAATATAATGGGTGCGTTACTAGGATTTGATTCTATTCCTAAATATTATATTGATAATCTAGAATTAAAAGATGTTATTATGGAAATCGGCAATGATTTAGCAACCGATATTCCAGTTGGAGAATATAATGATAATAATGATGAATATTGGTTAAATAAGTATCTTTGTTGTAACAAATAGGATTATTATAATACAAGATAAAACAGAAATGTATGACAAATTTGATACTATGTTGTAAATTGATGAAGAATATAGAACTACTTTAATAAACTTTGCAAAATATAAACTTGTAATGTTTGCAATGGCTAAACTTATGGAGATGGAAACAACAGAGCAAAATAAAGTAGTCATGTATTTATATAATAATATTGATTAAATACATTTAAAACTATTGTGAAAATTTGGATTTATTGATATACTACTTCTAATTTGGAGGATTTTATGGATTTAATTGGAAGTTTAACCGAGAAAAGTAATGTTAGAGGAATAACATTAAATAGTCAGAATATAGATTTATTTAATATAATAGAACAAGCACAAAGTCGTGAAGAGGCAGTGCAAAGAGTTTATGAATATTTAGATGGAATATTACAAT
>CALVON010000009.1 GCA_944350315.1 uncultured Bacilli bacterium
TTCCTTAAGATTTTTCTTCATATTATACCCTCATTAGTTCTGCTTCTTTTTCCTTAAATATCTCATCTATCTTTTTATTATATTCATTAATACTCTCTTGTATGTCTTCTAAATACATTTTTTCTTCATCTTCTGGTAATTCCATTTTTTTAATTTCATTATTAGCATCTTGTCTAATATTTCTTAAAGCAACTTTCGCTTCTTCACAGACAGATTTAGCCATCTTAACATATTCTCTTCTCTTTTCTTCTGTAAGTTCTGGAACAGTTAAAATAATAACTTCGCCATTATTTACTGGCGTAATCCCAATATTTGCTTCATTAATAGCTCTTTCAATTTCTTTTAAAGCACTTTTATCAAAAGGCTTAACCATTAGACTACGTGCTTCCGGAACTGTAATATTAGCAAGAGATTGAATGGGCGTAGGTACCCCATAATAACTTGCATTAATTCCATTTAACATCGCCGGATTAGCTCTACCTGCTCTGATGTTTAATAGTCTACTTTCTAAATTTTCAATTGTTTTTGCAAATTTTAAATTTGTGTCATCCATATTTTTAATATTCCTCCTAAAAAATTATTTATACTATCATTATACTTAATGATTTCACTTTTTACAAGTATTCTTCTTATAATACTTCCGTATATTCTAAGAAATTTATAATATTTTTTGCTTCTACTCCACCTGGTAAGCCTCCCATTAAAATATTATCTTTAAAAACAAGAATTACAGGTGTAAAATTTAAGTAATTAGATAACTCAGGATAAGTAACAAATAAACTTTGATATAAATCTTCTTTCCCTACCATTTCCTCTCTTTCTAAATAGTAAATATTTAGAGAATCAACATTTTCAACATTACCTAAAAGACTACTTACCTTTTTAGTTGCATCTTCTTCTTTATTTCCTATTAAAATTACAACATCTTTATTATTAGCAATAACTTCTTCCATATCTTCCAAATTAATTTTCGTTCCATAGGAAATATCAAATTCATATGTTTCTTCCGAATTCTTATCTTCTTTATTTACTGCTACTTCTTCTTTATCTTTAAAAATAAATGTTGTAAAACAATAGATACTTACACCCAATATAATCGTAATTATGCAAGCAATAATTAATCTTCTCATTTTAAATACTCCTGAAACATTATTTTAAAATTATTATATTTGATACCACTTTGATATTCATCCCAGTAAACATCTGGTGTAATATTGCCTTTCGTAAAAGCAGTTTCATTATCAAAAGCAATGACTTTACCATTCTTTACAATTACCAATGTAGGTGCATAAATTTCTTCGGTTCCATCATCAAGAGTCACTAAATAATTAGTTAAACTCAAAACGATACTTTGATAAGTGCCATTTCTATTTTCTCTATCTTCATAAAAATCATAATATAGTATCTCTTTAATGCCAGCATCTTTCGCAGCTTCATTTAAAATATTGGCATAATACCCACTCCAAACATTTGCTGGATATCCCATAAAAATAATAGCATTTCCTTTTAAAGCTTGATAAACTTCAACAGCGTTTGCATATTTAAAAACATTATCTTTGCTCACGTTAACATAATCAGCATCAAAGCGTTCATTATCAACTACCACTTCTTTATTAAAATCTCTTGTTCCAATATAGATAAATCCAACAATGATTGCAACAAATAAGATGCCTTGTAATATTAATTTTACTTTTTTATTCATAATTCATCACACTTTTATTATAGCATTTTCCCTAAATAAATTTAAGTAAAATCCAATTTTAGTGTTAAACAAATGTATAGAACATCATAATTAACAAATATTTATTATATCACTTCAATTTTGTGTACTTTCCTATAAGATAATTATGTAGAATTCTACATAATTATTTTTATGTAGAAACTTTAGTTATGTAGAAAGTTAATGAAAAAAGACTTAAAAATAAGACTTTGTTATTATAAACTTTCTACATAATTTTTTGTTAAAATTGTATTGTATTCATAAAAATAAGGAGGTAGATAAAATGAGTACAATACAGGTTAAAGGCTTATATAAAGTAAGTCAAAATTTTGTGGAGAAAGGAGATGAGGTTTCTAGTAACACCTTTAATAACAAAGTGTTTAAGCAATATCATCAGCATTTAATTGGTTTAGATAATAAGCCTAATACCATTACTTTAAAATTAATGTATATTGTTTTTTTAGAAAGATATTTAGCAAATAACAATAAAACTTTTAAAAATTTTACTAAGGAGGATATTGTTAACTATATTGATGATTGTTCTAAACTAGACTGGTCAATTTCTTATAAAGATAATAATAAGTTTCAAATTAAATTATTTTTAAATTGGATGTATAATAATAAGTTGTCTAAAATATCTGGTGATATGGTATTGCCAAAAATAATTTGGCATCGTAAAACTAATATAAGAACTTATTATACTAAAGATGAAGTTGCTAAAATGTTAAATGTTATTGATATTAGAACTAAGCAAGGCAAAGAGGATTATTTGATATTAAATTTAATTTGTTATCTAGGTCTCCGAATAAGTGATGTTGTTAATCTAAAATTAAGTAAAATTAATTTTAATACAAATACAATTTCAATCATTCAATATAAAACTGATAATAAATTAACATTACCATTAATTAATAAAGTTAAATATCCACTTTTAGACTATTTAAAAAATGTTAGGCCCAATGATACTGATTTAGATTATATATTTATAACTAGGTCTAAACCATATGTGCAAAACATAAAGCTTAAAACGCATAGGTACATTGTTAAAAATTATTTTATCAAAGCAGGCGTAGATATTAATGGTAGAAAGCATGGATTTCATAGTCTTAGACATAGTTTTAGCAAATCACTTTTAAGTGAAAATATATCGCTATATTCTATTTCAAATATATTAGGACACAAAAATATTGAAACAACAATGCGTTATTTAGATATAGACACTTCTAAACTTAAAGACCTTGCCTTGGAGGTGCCTT
>CALVON010000010.1 GCA_944350315.1 uncultured Bacilli bacterium
ATTTGTTGGAGCTTAAAATGCTTATTCAATTATTTATTTACAGAAGAATTAGTAAAAACTAATTATGCATATCTTATACCTGTCATTAATAGAAATACTAAAAATTCTATACCAACTGTTTTTGAAAAAGAAGATGTAGAAAAAATATTAAACTACCTAAAGGAAGACAAAACTAATATTGCTAGTAGAAGACATTATGCAATGATTTTGATTGCAGCTAGACTGGGATTAAGAGGAATAGATATTAAGCATTTAAAGTGGTCTGATATAAATTGGAATGAAAAAACAATTTACATAATTCAGGAGAAAACTAATAAACCTGTTAAATTACCTTTAACAAATGATATTGGTGATGCAATTATAGATTATATTAAATATGAAAGACCATTTAAGATTAAGAAAGAAGATGACTATATTTTTATAAGACATATATTTCCATATATTAAATTAAGTGATTCTTTTTCATTTCATCATATAATAAAAAGAGTTGCCAATAAAATAGGAATTAATCTATCTAAATATGAAAAAAAGGGAATACATTCATTTAGAAGGACACTTGCAACCAGCCTACTAAATGATAACGTTCCCATAACAACTATAACATCAACTCTAGGGCATTGCAATATAGATTCAACTAAACAATATTTAAGAACTAATAAAGAAAAGTTAAAAGAATGTTTTTGTGAGGTTGAAGATGAACTATAATAGTGTATTTAAAGAAGAAATAATATCTTATATAGAATATAAAAAAAGTAATGGTTACTCATTCAAGTCAGAAATTGTGAAACTTAAAAACTTTGATAAATATTTAATTGAAAATAATATAGAAGAAAAGAAATTATCAAAAGAGCTAGTTATAGCATTTATAGAAAGCCATAAATTAAAAAATAAATGCAAAAGCATTACTTTAGCAGCTTATGCTAGTTTAATTAGACAATTCGCTCTTTATTTATGTAGAATTGAAATTGATGCTTATATTATTCCAATAAATTACTATAGTGCTAAAAGAAATTTTATACCCTATATTTATACAAATGATGAAATGGAATCTATTTTTACTGCAATAAAAGAAAAATATTCTAACAATAATATTAGAAAGAAAAAACAAGTATATCTAATATTTAAATTGCTCTTTGGAACAGGTATGCGTATAAGCGAAGTACTTAATTTAAAATGTAAAAATATAGATTATGAAAAAAATAGTCTTAAAATAGAAGATACTAAAAACAGATGTGATAGGTTAATAATAATAAGTAATAAATTAATTAAAGAACTGCAAGATTATAATAAAGAATATAATAATGGTTTTGAATACTTTTTTGAAAATAGAATTAATACAAAATATACAGCAGGAGACTTTTATTCTATATTTCGAAAGATTATTTTTAAGGCTAAAATAATGCATTTTGATAATGGTCCAAGAGTACATGATATACGTCATACTTTTGCTGTTAATTCATATAGAAATGCAATAAAAAAGGGATTGGATATAAATAATTATGTAGTTACATTAGGTGTATATATGGGACATAAAACGATAAGTTCAACATATAAATATTTGCATTTAACTGTTGAATATTATCCAAATTTAAAAGAAAAAATTGAAAACATTATTAAATTAGAAAAGGAGATAGACTATGAAGATTTATAATATTACAGAAGCTTTATCAAGTTATTTTAATAACTATTTAAAATTACAGAGAAATGTAAGTAATAATACCATTATTTCTTATAAATATACTTTTAAATCATTAATCAAATATTTGATTAATAATAATATTACAACTTTAAAAGATTTTTCATTTAATGATTTTACAAGAGAAAATATTCTTGATTTCTTAAATGATGTAGAAAGTAAAACTTCTATATCTACTAGGAATCAAAGACTTGCTGCAATTAAATCTTTTTGTCAATATTTACAATACGAACCTATTGAACATTTAAGTCAAATACAAAGAATACTGAAAATAAGAATGAAGAAATTTCCTATAAAAGAAATAGACTTTCTAACTAAGGAAGAATTAACTTTGTATTTAAATTCAATAAATACTGATAATAAAAAAGGAATTAGAGATTATACATTAATCTCATTCATGTATGAAACTGGTGCTAGAATTAATGAAGTAATTAATGTAAAAATATGCGATTTACAATTAGATGATAATTACAATGTTTTATTACATGGTAAAGGAAATAAATTAAGAAGAGTACCAATTACAAATGAATTAAGAAATATGCTCTTAAAATATATAAATGCTTTTAGATTAAATAGCACTTCCTATTTATTTCATGGGCAGAAAGGTCAAAAAGCATCAACTAAAATGATTACACATATTGTAAAGAAGTATGCGAACAAATCAAAAATAAATAAAAGTATTCATCCTCATGTTTTCAGACATACAAGAGCAATGCATTTATTAGAGGCAGGTCTTACTTTAGTTGATATTAGAGATATCTTAGGACACGTTTCTATTAAAACTACAGAAATATATCTAAAAATAAACATAGAGCTTAAAAGAAGTGCTATACTAAATGTCTATGAGAATAACGATAGATTTGAAGAATCAAGTTGGACTAAAGATGAAAATGTATTAAAAGAATTACTAGATTTATAAAATTATTATCAGACAAAAAACACAAAAAAAGACAGTAATTTCAACAATTATTGTCTTTTTGTCTTATAAATTATTTTGTCCTATAATGAAAGAAACAAACAAAGGAATTGATGAAAATAAGGATTATTTATCATTAGAACTAATGGATAGCAATGGATATATCACTAATGCTGGATTATTACTATCTGATCAAGGATTACTAACTCAATC
>CALVON010000011.1 GCA_944350315.1 uncultured Bacilli bacterium
TATTTTCTAAATGACCACCTGGAAATTGAAGGATTCTATTTTCATTACCTAATATAATATTACCATTATTAATTATTAATGCTTTTGTTCGAATTACAATTTCAGTAATATCTTCATCTGTTAATAAATCATAATTATATATAATCTCTTTCATTAAATCACCTCGTTCAATTTATATAATAATATTATACCATAATTTAATTTTTTGGTTCAGAAACTTTTTGTAAAACCTTTGCCTTACCTTTACTATTATTTAAATTGTTATAATATTCTAAAAATTGTTGAACTAATTCTTCTGGTAAATTTTGTTCGGAATCTAAATTTAAACTATATATTGAATCTATATGAGCTAATTCTCTCCATTCTTTTTCTTCAGCTAAATTCTCTAATTTTGCATCTTCTAATGACTTTGTTCTTAAATCTTTCTCATTTTGTTCATACCTTTTAACTGCCCTTTTTAAACACTCAGTAGGTGAACATGATAAATATACCACTATAATTTCAATATTATTGCTTAACATCATATTTATTAAAGACTTTGAAATAGTTGGTACATATTCTTGATAAATATCATCATTATCTCTATTTAACTGAACAGCATAATGAACATCTGAAATAACTATTTCATTTTGTTCACATATTTCTAAAAACCAATTATCAACCTCTTCTGATGAAACCTGTTTAAAAATTTCAGACGAACTTAAATTTTTTAATCTTGCTATATCATAAAATCCTTGGAATCTTCTATAACAAATACTATTTGTAATAGATTTATTTAATTCTTTTGTAAAAGTACTTTTACCACAAGCAGTTGGTCCTCCAATAAAAATAACTCTTCCCATTATATCAACCTTATCCTTTTTTTCTACATAGTATATATTGTGCAAATTCTTCATCTGGTGATTCGTGTTGTGCATTTAAACTATTATAAAATTCTTTTATATATTCTATATCTACTTTAGGTAAACATTTTATTTTATTAAATTCTTGATTCATTCTTTCACCTAAATCATCACAATAAAATATTTCATTAGCATTTAATCTTGAATTAATATTAGTACCAAGAGCATAAATTTTTTCTGTTGCAACACCATTAGATAATAAACTTTTTAAAGCATCTAAAACTTCATCACTAATTGAACCCTCTTTTAATGAAAAACCAGCAATTTCTTTACTATGATCAAAATATTTTAAATAAAATCCATATTCTTCAAATAATGTTATTAAATCTATTAAATTTTGATCAATTCTCCAACCTCCACCTTGAAAAACAAACATTCCATCTTTACTATTTTTCATAGCTTTTTTGCAAAAATTTAGATAAAATCGTAAAGAATTAGGACTCATTTCTAATAGTGCATGATTGGATACAGCAAGGTCAATGTGAAAAGGATTATTCCTCATGTCCCATAATTTCCAATATGGGACGTGAATACAAGATGCTTTTTCATTTAGTTGCTGATTAGCCATTTCATTTATTTTACCATTTGTTATATAATCGAACAATCTATTTTGTATTAAATAAAATGCTTGTGTTACATCAGTAGCAGCATATTGAATATTATCCTCTAGCAAAATACAGCCTAATGTCCCAGAACCACCACCAATTTCAAAAATTCTTTTTCCTTCAGTTTTTTCTAATGCAGCTTCGATAATTCTTTTTTCACAAATAGATGCTATCATTGGTGCTTTAACTAAAAAATCACTTTTATACATATCTTTAGTCATATTATATATATCAATTGTCGTTTTCTTTAATAGTTCAAACTCTTTTTCAGTAATTCCACCACAAAGATCATTATAATGCCTTTCAAAACTATAGGCATGCATACTATCAATATACCTAGCCAATTCAGCCTCTAAAACTACAGTTGTAGGAAATCCTCCTGCCTCGAATAATTTAGGTTTAAATGCTCTAATAAACCGATTAGATAATTGTATTTTACCATAATTTTCTTGAACATTGTATTCTTCAATACTTAAACTCATTTAATAATCACCTACTTCTTTAATTTTTGATATTTTTTTACCAATTTAGGAAAGTCTTGAGAATTCACAGAATCAATTGTATTCTCGTTTAAAAATCCTAACAATTCTGCTAAACAGATTGATTCATCATGTTGAAACTCTTCATAAATATAAATTTCCCCATCATGAAATTTTCCAATTTCATATCCAGCTTTACACATAGAATTGCAGCAATATACATTTGAATCTGGAGTTATCATAATATGATTATGACCTGCATTACATTTGAAATTATCTTTACCAGTAAATAAATCATGTCCAAGTGAACCACCTCTAGTAATATAAAATTCATTTGGATCATATTGACTTCTAACCTCGTTTAGCAATTTAAAAAATTCTAATAACTGAAGATTATTCATATCTAGTTCTGAGATATCTGTTGCCTTACCTTGTTGAAATATTTTATTAAAGCCAATTCCTTTAGCACCCATAACATAAGCTTGATGTGCATATTGTGCAATATCTTTATAATTTTTATTTGTCAAAGTACAATTTAAATAAATATTAAAATCTGCTGCTTTTAATCTTTTAATTACCTCTTCAACTATTAAAGAAGGAATAGAATTTATAACATCTTGTATTCCAAAATGGTATGACATATAAACAGTATTAATTCCATATTTTTTTAATAAATCTATAACTGATGGTTCTTGATATAAGCGAAGCCCATTAGTCATAATCCAATTTTGCCCAACTAATTTTAATGTTTTTAAATAATCTAAATTCGTAAGAACTTCTGCACCATCAATTCTAACATGCTTACCATTATTTGTTAAAGATTTTGCAATTTCAAATAACTCATTAGGATCTCTATTACCATTATATCCTATATAACAATCATTACATTTTGCATTACAACTTGAACAAGCCATTAATGTAACTCTTTCACCTTTATATAATGTTAACTTACTCATATCATAGCTCCTTTAAACCATTTTTATCAAGTTTAAAAATTTTATCTGATACATTTTCAACAAAATTCTCTTCATGCGAAACTATTATTAATGTCATATCTTCTTTAACCATTTCTTTGATTAAGTTTAAAACACTTTCCTTCATTTCTTTATCTAAAGCACTTGTTGGTTCATCTAATAATATTATTTCAGGTTTCATAAGTAGTGTTCTTGCTATTGCTACTCTTTGCTTTTGCCCACCTGACAATTCATCAGGGTATTTATCTTGCTTATCTAACAAATCGATTTTTTTTAAAACATCTCTTGCTAATTTTAAACTTCTATTTAAAGAATATTTTTTTATTTTTATTAATGCTAATGTTAAATTTTCAATAACAGTTAGATGATCAAATAAGTTATATTCTTGAAATACTATACCTATTTTTTGTCTTAAAACAGTAAGAGGTATTTCATTTATATTAACACCATTAAACATTATTTCGCCCGAATTTATCTCTCCTAATTTATTTATACATTTTAACATTGTGCTTTTACCACAGCCACTTTTACCAACTATGGATATTACATCACCTTTTTTTAATTCAAAATTCACATTTTTAAAAATTAATTCATCTTTATAACATTTCGATACATTTCTCATTTTTAAAATACTTTTTTTATTCATATTTTTTTTCCTTTCTAGGATTTATTTTTTTATACAAAATGTTCAAAATTTTAATATATAAATAACAAATCAGATAATATAGTAATGCCGTAAATATTAATGGAAAAAATGCTTCATATGTCCTATTTCTTATTATGTCACTTGCCTTTGTTAAATCCATTATCGAAATATATCCAGCTATTGATGTTAATTTCACTAATGATACGCTTTCATTTTTAAAAACTGGAATTATATATGTCAATATTTGAGGAAGAACAATATAATGAATTGTTTGGATTTTGTTAAATCCTAAAGCATAAGAAGAAATAATTTGCAATTTATTTAATGATAAATATGCTCCTCTAAAAATTTCGGAAGTATAGGCAGAAAAATATAACGAAAAAGTTATAATTGCTACTATAATTGGATTTATATTTATTTTGCCAAAGATTACATAGTAGAATATTAATAATAATACAGTAATTGGCATGCCTCTTAATACATTAATAATAATTTTTGAAATTGTAGATAATACTTTAAACTTGGATATTCTTAACATAAATAAAGCAATTCCTATTAAAGTTCCAAATAAAATTGAAGTAAATGAAATTATTAATGTTGATTTTAAACCTTGAAGAATTAAAATATATCTATCTTCATCAATCAAAGTTCTTTGAAAACTATTAGAAATATTAGCAAAAATTTCGAATAAATGTTTTTTATTGATTATTAAAATAATGACAAATATTACAATTATTAAAAATAATATTAAAAATTTGTTATTTTTTTTCATCTTAATTTCCTCTAGCAATTACCACAATTCCACCAGTATAATTAGCATCTGAAAATAAAACCGATTTTTTTCTTTCTTCTGTTACAATAATTGAACATCCAGCCATATCTACTTTTCCAGAAATTAATGCTGGAATTATTCCATCAAATGACATTTCTATTATTTCTAGTTTATAGCCAAGTTCCTTACATATATACAAAATAACATCTATATCATAACCGACTATTTCATTATTTTTCATATATGCAAAAGGTGCAGAACCAGATACTGTTGCAAATCTAATTGTACCTTTAGATGCGTCGTATTCATATTTTTCTAATTGTTTTTGTTCTTCATCATCACCCATCCATTTATTTTCAAATTCTAATAATTTACCATTTTCAATCATTTTAGCTAATTGAATATTAATTTCTTTTTGCAAATCTTCTTTATCTGGACTTATTGCAAAAGCATAACTGTCTTCAGTAAGTTTCTCATCTAAAATTTTTAATCCATCATTTTCTTTTAAAATTTCCTTTGCAAGAGGTTCATCGGTTAGAAAACCATCTATTTTACCAGCTTTTAATGCCGATATTTGATCACTATAACTATTATAATATGATGCTTTTGCTGAAGGAACTTTTTTATTTAAAATTGTATCATATTCTGAACCAGTATATATACCTACATTTCTATCTTCTAAATCATTTATATTATTTACTTCTACAAGCGTAGTGCTACAACCAGTCATAATCATTAGTATCAGAAAAATAAAACTAATTATTTTTATCTTTTTTTTCATACTTTCTACCTCCAATTTGTCTTTCAGTTTCTATTTTAAATGAATCAAATATTGATTGCATTTTTTTTAAAGTATCGGTTTCATCTATCCCCAAGACTTGAACCCATCCTGAAGCATCATTACCTACTCTCCTTTTTGTTTGATATTCCCCTACTTTTGCAAACATTTCTCCAGCAATAACTCCATCCATTTCTTTTAATTCTTCAAGTGGTGTAATATATTCTATTATACCTTCTTTATTAGGTAAGTATAAGTCGCCTACACTTACTATTTTATCTCTATATTTTAATTTTACTGGTTTATGAATGGCGATGTCTAAGAGTAAATTATATATATCTATTCCATAAGAATAACTATGATTTAATGTTGCTTGGCATCCAGGTAATCTCCATCCCATTTCACTTGCCATAATATTACCATCATTACTTATAAACACTTCAATTGTCATTGCACCATTCTTTAAATTCATTCCTGAAACAATTTCTTGAATAAATTTTTTAGGCACAAAACTAAAGTAATCAGGTACTTTTGTAACAGTCATGTGACAGTTTAAATTATTATTAATTGATGCCCATATTGTTGGATTTGGAATGTAAGTAACATACGAATCTAAAACTTTCCCATCTTGAACTAAACTTTCTATCGACCATTCATGATCATAGCAAAAGGTTTCTGCCATATATTTATTTGGAACAATATTGATACCTAATGTTTCTATATCCTCTAACGTGTCAATCATATACGTATCTATGCTATTCATCCCTCTTCGAGGCTTAAAAATTATTCTTTTGCATCCATTTTTCAAAAAGAAATATATTAAATCTTGTTTACTATTTATTTCTGCAAAATCTACGGTCTTCAATCCAATCTCTCTAAATTTTTTCTTCATAGCTATTTTATCACGAACCCATTCAACTTGTTCATCTGACAAAGCATCCAAACCTAGTTTTTGTGCAAACTTATTCGAAAATTCCAAATAATACTCTGAATCATTTAAAAAATAATCTATATAAATTTGTTGTTCTTCACACCATTTTTTAAACTTTTTAACCTCTTCATCAATATCGTTATAAAAATCAATTACAAAACATTTTATTTCTTTTGTTTCTTCTAAATAATTACTAGAAAAAAATTTCATATTTTTATTTGTTCTGATAACTATTGGAATAATATCTTTTCTTTTAAATAATTCATGTGATAAATTTGACTCGTATTCTTCAAAATATAATAAAGTTTTCATTTTACTAATCTCCTTGTTTTGGATTTTATTTCATCTGGAATATTATTATTTTCCATAATCAAGTTAATTCCATCAAGAAGAAAATTAATATAACTTGAATCATAGTAATCGGATAAAGAAATTAATTCATTAAAATCTAGGGTTTCTAAATATTGTATTAAAGCTAAAAATATTATCTTTTTTTTGTTTTCAAAACCAGAATTATTATCATAATCTATTGGTAATATTTTATTTTTCCATATATCTAAACACCTTTCATCTCTAATTACACCAATTTCTGGCGATTCATATATTCTCTTTGCTGCAAAAATATTTGGATATTCATGAGCAATACTTCTAAAATATAAGGCAGTATCATAAGTTGATGAAATTTCTGTTTCTTTTACGTAATTTAAAGCTAATATTTTTTGGAAAGATGTTTCATCAATATATACTTTACCATCAAGCAAACCTCGATCACATATTACTATTTTTGATTTACTTTCTTGCTTATATTCTTTTAAAAATTGTATTTTAAATAATAAATTTTGAAAGTCAAACACAGATATGTTATTACTAGGCATATATCCCAATGTCAATAAACTATTTGCTGTTTCATCAACAAAGTTAACAGGAGAAAACTTATTTCTTAATTCATGTGTTATAAACTGTAAAGATTCTGTTTTTCCACCACATGGCCCACCTGTTAAAACGATTTTACATGTTTTCATTTTTTCATTGTTCTCCTTTCTAATCTTCTAGCTAATGTTTTTATTATATCAGATTGTTTATTTTTATCTTCGATATACTTTGTTAATAAATCTGGTTCTGCTAATTCTACTTCCATTATTTTTGCATTTCCATTTGATAATATCATATCTACTCTCATATATAAATATCCTTGAAAAGATGTTATTTTTTCAATGGTTTGTGCTAAATTGAGAATTTCTAATGGAACATCTGAAACAAGGCATGTTCTTTTTTTTCCATGAAAAACATTTGGAAATCGCATCATTGTATGAGTCAGTATTCCGTCAATAAAAACGCAAGAGTATTCCCCCAAATTTATTTCTGGCATATAAGGTTGAAGCATGACTTTACATTCTGGATTTTCATTAAGTAAATTTCCGAAAATTTCTATTGCCTCAGAAACTGTAATAATATTAGGGAGATCAATATGTTCCTCAGTTGGATTTATTACGAATGTATTATTACCACTTCCTGATATTGTAGGTTTAATCACAGTAATGCAAGAATTAAATGAAGTTTTTACAATTTGCCTCAAATTGTCATAACAAAAACTAAAAGAATCTAAATATTGTGTTTTTATACAAGGAATATTATTTTTTTGTAATATTTCAAACTGTTTATCTTTTAATATATTAGCTAAAATAATATCTGGATTATTAAATAAATTTATTCCTCTTTTTTTAATATTCAAAAGCCATTTTTTAAAATTTAAATAATCATCTTGGTATCCCCATACAGAACGCAAAATTAATGAGTCAAAATCTTCAGTTAATGGTTGTTGCCAAGATATTATTTTAGCATCAACTCCCATTAATTTTAGCATATTACATAAATTTATATCTTCTTTAATTTTGCCAATCCAATTATCGCAAGAAACAATTCCAATTTTTTTCATTTTATCTCAACTTTCGTAGACATCTATTCATTGCTCCAACATGATCTATTAATTCATCACGTTCTAAAGCTGTTGTTACCCTTCCTATTAATTGGTCTTCATTTGGATAAGAAATAGATTGCCCTAAAATAATTTTAATTTTTTCTTGCTCATACATATATTTTAACAACTCAATTTCAGAATTAATAACTCTTCCATCAGCAGATTTTCCTCGCAAAGAAGTATAATCAAGCAAAGCAAAAAATCCAGATTCTGGCATACTATTGTTCACAAAATGAACATTTGGTATTCCTTCCATTAAATCAAAAACATTAAAATTATTTGAGGCATAGTTTTTAATATCTAATTCAATTGCCTCTCTTGTCTTTTTGTCTTCAATAGAATCTAATCCTTCAATTAATGCCTTCAACAATTCTAATCTGTATTTATATTCTTTAATAATAGGATTAAAATAATTATCATATTCTTCATATCTTAAACTAGAAGCGTTAAAAGCTGCAGCAAGTGCTTTGCCTTGTAAAATTGGAGAAGAATCCATAGTTTGAAATATATAGTTTCTAATTCCTCTAATAATACCTTCATTTGCTACTATCATCCCAGATCTTAAAGCTGCTAGTCCATAACACTTTGATAATCCAGTCATAGTTATTGTATTATCAAAATATTTTTCATTGCTTGCCATTGGCAATGACAAATTTTCCCTATCAAAAGTTAAATCTCTGTAAATAATATCATCAATAACAAATACTCCATTTCGTAAGCAAACTTCACCAATTTGGTCCAATAGTTCTCGATTATTATTATTCATTACTTTACCCAATGGATTGTGTGGATTTTCATTTAAAAATGCTACTACCTTTGGAGTATAATTTAATTTTCCATTATATTTTTCAGCTGATTTTTTATTTATTTCAATAATTCTTGCTTCCAATTTTTGTGGATTCACATACCAGTCATCATTTTCATCTAATGGCAAAATCTCTACTGTTGCTCCTACGCTTCTTTCTGGAACAAAAGTAAATAATCCATAATTAGGTCCAGTCATCAATATAACATCATAAGGTCTAGCAATAACCTTCATTATTATATTAAATGCTTGTGTACTAGAAACGGTAAAAATAATATTATCTTCGTTCAGTATTCTTGGACTTTTAAATCCTTCCTTTAGTAAATATTCAACAATTTCTTTTCTTGCTTCTTCATCTCCTGCTGCTAAAGGATATTCTGACATATCATCAAATGAAATAAAATCAATCATTTTTTCTTTACAAAGTGGAAATATTGGAGTTTTCATAGGGCTTCCCCCACCTAGTGATCTAGTTTCTAATCCTCTTATTCTATCATTTTCTAATTTATAAAGATCATTACCATAAATGGAAAAAGCATCATATATTTTTTTTACTTCTGGAGAATATTCCTCACCATCTGCTCTTATGCCTAAATTTGGCAATCCTCTAACTTTATGTCTTAAAGTAGGATTTTGATTAAATACTCTTTCTAACGAGTCAGGAATTTTGGACATATCATCACCTCAACTATTTTTATTATATAAAAAAAGAGGAAATATGAAAAATACATTTTTTAAATAGACTATATAATAAAATTAAATATTTATAAACGTATAATATGTAAATATATAATTAAACAAATAAAAACTTGATAATTTTTTATCAAGTTAATCTAAATATTTTAATATTTCATTATTTATTCTTTCTATTAAATAATATGCTATTTCTCCATTGTTACACATTTTTATTAATTCATTTTTGTTAATATACTGAGCAGAAACTGAATTTTGATCTATAAATTTTATATTATTTATATTTAAATTTTCAAAAACAACACATGTAATATAGGCATAATTATAGGGTTCTCTTTTTATTGGTTTTTTTATTTCAACTTTTGTTAATGATAATGTCATTCCTATTTTATTATATAATATTCTTTTCATCCCATCTTCTATTGTTTCATCTGCAATTAAATTACCGCCTATACAGCACCAACTCCCAGGGTATCTCTTAGAATAATCTATAGAATTTTTTGTTAATAGCACATGATTACTAGAATTAATAACCCAAATTTCTAATGACATGTGATAAAAACCATTAGGTATTTGTGATTCTTCAGTTACTATTTTTCCAGTCT
>CALVON010000012.1 GCA_944350315.1 uncultured Bacilli bacterium
GAATATAAAGAAAAATAATTTGTTTAAAAAGGATTTTAACTATCCTTTGTTTAGTCGTGTCAGAATAAAATCTGACATGACTTTTTTCTTTGTCCTTGAACAGAGAACTTTCCTATTCCATAAAAAAGTAGACCAGAAAAACGTCTACTTTTACTATGCTATAATAAATAAATTTATAAAAAATCATTGACATTCAGTACCACTAAAAGCATATCCATTTTCAGTAATTTTTATAGTATCTGAATCAGATAGTTTCGTTACCTTATCATCACTAAAGTAATCATTATTTTTTAATTCACCTACGGTAACGCTGTCCTCGTTTGATAGTGAAAAATATATTTTAGCAGAATTTATAGCCAACTGTACTTGAGATTGACATTCTTTAATTTCTTGATTTTCTAGTGATGCACTAATTCCCATAACTACTGTCAAAGAAATCCCAATTAATATAACTATTACTGCTAATAATTCTATTAACGTAAATCCCTTATTATTCAATTAAATCACCTTCTATATAGCTCTATATTACCACAAAACAATGTATAAGTAAATAAATAGACTCATATCTTTAATTAGGTGAAGGAATATGAAATATTTTAAAATAATTGGCTTATTTTGTCTTTTTTGTTTTACATTTATCTACACTGAAAAAGTTATTGATGTTACCATAGAACAAGATGAAATAATGTTAAAAATTAAAGAAGAAGCAAACAAGTTAAATATTAATCCCCAAAATGCACTTATAGAAAATGATACTATAATACCTGGAAATATTGGCAAATATATAGATTATGAGAAAAGTTATAAAGAAATGAAAAAAATTGGTTACTACGATCAAAACTTTTTAATATATGAAGACATTTATCCAGATGTATCTATCTATAATCATTATAATCTATATATTATTAATGGAAATCAAAAGCAAAAAAATATATCTTTAATATATATTTTAAATAATGACAAAACAATCAATACTATTAAAAATTCAATAAACAAATATCAAATTCCCATAAATTTCTTCGTTGATAGTAGCTTTTTAAACAATAATATTAATATAATTGAAAAATTAAATAATAATGAAATATATAATTATGGATTAAATGGTAAATATACCAAAGACAATTTAATCATAACTAATAATATTATTAATAATAAAGCAAATAATAAGTCTATTTATTGTCTATTCTTAGAAAAGAATTCTAATTATCTTGAAAAATGTGCTAATAACAAAATGTTATCAATATATTTATCCAAAAATTCAAATTTAAGTTTTATAAAGAATAATTTACAAAATGGTTCAATATTTTTAATAAATAATACTCAAGAACTTGATAGTATTATTGAATATATTTTAAGCAAAGGATATAAAATTGTTCCCTTATCACAAATAATTACAGAATATTAACTTAAAGTTGCTAAAATTAATACTTTTTTGTTATAATAGAAGTCGAAAGTTGTGATAAATATGAAATTATGTGAAGTAGATAAAACAAAGTTAGCACCCATGATGCAACATTATGTATCCCTTAAAGAAAAAAATCCTGACACTATTATTTTTTATAGATTGGGAGATTTTTATGAAATGTTTTTTGAAGATGCTGAATTAGTTAGCCATGAACTAGAATTAACTTTAACAGGGAGAAATGCTGGATTAGATGAAAGAGTTCCAATGTGTGGAGTTCCTCATCATGCTGCCGATATATATATTGATAAGTTAATAAAAAAAGGATATAAAATTGCTATTTGTGAACAACTAGAAGATCCTAAAAATGCCAAAGGAATTGTTAAGAGAGATATAATAGAAGTTGTATCATCAGGTTCTGTTGTAACCTCAAATTCATTAAATGAAAAAGAAAATAACTATATAGGAAGTCTATACTGTTTAGAATATTGCTGCATTTTAACATATGCAGATATTACCACTGGACAAATATATAGTGAATTACTTGAAAATGACATTAACAATATTATTAACAAAATTATTTTTTTTAACATAAAAGAAATCATTGCTAATAGTGAAGTAAATTTAGATATTATAAATTCACTAAAAAACATCTACAAAATACCCACTACTATAATTAATGATTTATATGAAGAAGATAATTACAATTTCATTTTTGATAACGTAGAAGATAATCGTTATATTCTAGGAGTTAGACATTTAATATATTATCTTACTAATACATTAAAAAGAAGTCTTTCTCATTTTCAAAATTTAATTATTAAAATAAATAACGACTTTTTGAGAATGGATATTCACACAAAAAGGAATCTAGAATTAACTGAAAGCATTCGTAATAAAGAAAGAACATACTCCCTACTTTGGCTACTAGATGAAACCAAAACCGCTATGGGAAGTAGATTGTTAAAATCATGGATTGAATCACCAATCATAGATATTAAAAAAATTAACTTTCGCTATGACGTTATTGAAACATTATTAGAAAATTTTATTTTAAGTGAAGAATTAAGAAAGTATTTATATGAAGTATATGATTTAGAAAGATTATGTGGAAGAATATCTTTAGGAACAGCCAATGCCAAAGATTTAATACAACTTAAAGAATCTTTAAGCGTTTTACCAGAAATAAATAAGATTCTCAAAGAAATTAAATTTAAACAATTGCCAGATGTAAATGAGCTACATGAATTGTTAGAAAATGCACTTTATGAAAATCCACCTGCTTCAATAAAAGAAGGATTTTTAATCAAAGAAGGATTTAACAAAGAACTAGATGAGTTAAAAGATCTTCGAAGTGGTGGTAAAAACTTCATTAGTAATTATGAACAAGAAGAAAGAATCAAAACAGGAATTAAAAATTTAAAAGTAGGCTTTAACAAGGTATTTGGTTATTACATTGAAATATCAAAAGGAAATTTACCATTAGTAAAAGAAGAATATGGATACATTCGCAAACAAACACTTACTAATTGCGAACGATTTATTAATCCTATTTTAAAAGAAAAAGAAGATCTTGTTTTATCTGCTGAAGAAAAAATTATAAACTTAGAATATGAATTATTCATAAGTATTAGAAATGAGTGTAATAATTATATACATAAAATCCAAACTATAGCTAAAATTATAAGTGAAATAGATGTATTATCATCATTTGTTATTGTCAGTGAAAAATACAATTATGTAAGACCAACATTAACAACTGATCACAACCTAGAAATAATTGAAGGAAGACATCCCGTTGTAGAAAAAGTAATGAATGAAAACTATATTCCAAATGACATTATTATGGATTCAAAAACTTCAATAATATTAATAACTGGGCCAAATATGGCAGGTAAATCAACATATATGAGACAATTAGGTATCATCACAATTATGGCCCAAATTGGTTGCTACGTCCCAGCAAAAAAAGCTATTCTACCAATTTTTGATAAAATATTTACCAGAATTGGAGCAAGTGATGACTTAGTAAGTGGTGAATCAACTTTCATGGTCGAAATGATCGAAGCAGCAAATGCGATAAAGAATGCTACTCCAAATAGCTTAATTTTGTTTGATGAACTAGGAAGAGGAACTGCAACCTTTGATGGTATGAGCCTTGCACAAGCAATTTTAGAATATATCAACAACAAAATTGGATGTAAAACATTATTTTCAACACACTACCATGAATTAACAGATCTAGAAAACACATTAGATAAATTAGTTAATATGCATGTTTCGGCTGAAGAAAAAGAAGGAAAAATAACTTTTCTTCATAAAGTTAAAAAAGGATCTATCGATAAAAGTTATGGCATTAATGTTGCTAAATTAGCTAATTTACCAAAAGAAGTAACTGATAGAGCTGAAGAAATTTTAAAAATATATGAACAAAAAGAAAACAAACGCGATATTGTTATTCAAACTACTCTTCCTTTAAATTTTGAAAAAAATGAAAATTACATTGAAAAAAAATTAAAAGAAACTAATGTTCTAGAAATAACACCAATTGAAGCAATGAATTTATTATATGAATTGAAAAAGAACATTGATAATTAAAAATATATCTACTTATTTAATAGCCATTTAAAAGTGGCTATTTTTTATTATTTATAACATATTATAAAGTAATTTTTTAAATAAAAAGCCAACGCCGAATTTACGTTGACTTTTATAATTTTACTTATATCTTTAACTATATCACTAGATTCAACATAAGGAGCCCAAAGAATATACAAAACTATTCTTCTTCACTGTCATTCTTGTTTTCTTCTTCATCTATTTGATTATTTTTATCCATCTTTTTCTTAATACCAATTGCTCCACCAACTGCTCCTGCGGCTACGCCAATACCTCCTACTACTTTTAATATAGTAGATTTTACACCATTTGATTTTTTATTTGGCGTACTTGGAGTAACTGTTGTACTTTGACTGGTATTAATTTCTGTTTTTTCTTCATCTTGATTTGGTGTGATAACATTTTCTGGTGAATTGTTTTCCCCAGTATCTGTACCTGATACTATATCATTTTCTCCTGATAAAGTACTATCCTCCTTATCACTAGATGAAGATATATTACTGTTTGATGAAGTATTGTTGTTACTATTACTTGAAGAGGCATTATTACTTGATGAAATATTATTACTAGATGATAAAGTATTGTTACTTGAAGAAGCACTATTGTTTATAGTAGATTCATTTTTATCTTGATTATCTTCCTGATTATTATTTTGTGTATCTTCTATTATTCCAGTATTTCCAACATCTGTTTCATAACCAGGAGTTAACCCACTTGCACCGCCAGATGGACCTGATAAAATATTTTGACTAATATTTTCTGTTTTATTTTCACTTTCGGCATTTGTTATAATATCTGATGTTGAAGCATCTATTCCTGCTAAACCATATAACTTATCTAAAACTCTTTCTAATTCTTTTTTTATTTGATCACATATTTTAATTTGCTCTTCACATGCAGCAATTAAACCACTATTATCAATAGTATATGATCCTATTGTATTTCCATACGCATCTTTTATAAAAAAAGTTCCTTCTTCTGCTTTTAATGATGCAATTCTTTCATTTAAAATTTTAATAGATTCTATAGTATTTACAAGCTCTACTTCAAAATCTGATATTTTTGAAGTATCTAATTCATCATAATCTTCTAAATAATCAAGTAATTTTTTACAAGCATCAGTTATCCCATTTATTAAAGATTGAGCATATTTTATTTTTTTATCACATAATTCACTAAACTCATTACATTTATTTCTAATTATGTCCCATTCTTCCCCCTGTAATTTTGTTGTTGATTCACTAGAAAATGAATCAATTATACTTTCTATTTCTTTAGTATCAGAAATATCTGTTAAAAGTGTACTAATTAAAAGATTACTATCTGATGTAAAATTGCTTAAAGTTTCTCTATTTATTAATATATTACCATTATTATCTGATATATCAATTGCTAATGGTGTATCGAAGAATTTATTTACTCCTGATAAATCTATACTATTAATATTATTAACTATATTTGAATCTATAGTACCTGCTAATTCACTATCAAGATTTGCATATGACTGTGCTATTACTAAAATATTATTTTGCATAATACTTAATGAACTTAAAAATTGCGTACTGTTACTTGAATAATTATTAAATGCATTTACTGCTGATAATAAAGTAGCCGATCCATTTGTCAAACTTGTTATGTTGCCAACGCTTAAAATATTAGTATCTTTAATAGCACCTTTTAATTTATCCATATACAAATTTATAAATTGATATTCTAAAGATATTATAGATTCACTACCTGTACTTGAATTACCAAAAAATGCTTTTACCTCGTCATATGACAAACTTGTATCAGCTTTTTTACCATTTAAGTATTCAGTAAATATAAGTTGTTTTTTACCATCTTGTAATTCACCATTACCTGATATAAAATCTAAAAAGCCTCTTCTTATTGGTTCAGCACATTTTGTTTCATGACTATATTCAGTACCTTCAAATTCACCCAGTATTGCCTCCCCACCTAATTCAGAATAATCTATTAGAAGTTTTCTAGTTCCCGTCGTCGTATTATTAGAATTTTCAGAATCAGTAATACCTGTAATAGAAACATCAGCACCAGCTAATAATTTTAAGTCGTCTTCAAATATTTTACTTCTATTGTGTGAATCATAATAATCTACAACAACAACATCACCAATTGAAATATCAGAATTTCCACGTACACTTTCGGCTGCGGTACTAACAGCAAACACTGATCCATTACTAGCACCATATAAAGTAACATCATCTTTGTTTCCACCAACCAAATTATATACATAATCCAATTTTTCTAAATTAACTTGTGCATTAGCCTGCTGCTCAGCATAACCAAAATCACCATTTTCTAATTCTACTACAATAGATGAATTAGCTCCATCATTAAGAATATCTGTACTTACGTTTCGCCAAGAAGCTTCATTCGAAACACTATCTTCTGAGCTAATTTCTCCCTGAATGTACCCAGCAATATTTGTCTGTGAATTACACCCTTCAGGGAGAACAAACGACACACTACTACCAGTATTATTTCCCAGTTCACCAGCCGGTATCTCATATTTAACCCCGCCATTACCTGTTTGTACAATATATTTTTCTAATTCTTCCACAAAAAACCTCCTCAAAAATTTAATTTTCTTCTATATGCAGCTGTTCTCTCAATATTCTATCCAATTCTAATTGATCAATTGGTTTTGATAAATAATCACAAAAACCCTCTTTTAAGTACATATCCTTAGAACCACCAATCGCATTTGCTGTTAAGACAACAACTGGTGTATTAAATCCAGAAGCTCTCTTTTTCAAATTGTACAAAGTATGAATACCATCCATATCAGGCATCATATGATCTAAAAAGATTAAATCATACTTTTTATTTTTAGTACAATTAATACATTCCAAGCCACTCTTAACACTAGTTATATTAAAATTATATCGCTTTAACAACTTTTCAGCAACTTTTAAATTTAACGTATTATCATCAACTAAAAGGATATCATAATTACTACCATCAAAATATTTATCAACAACCATTTTTTTATTACTATATTCATCTATATTAGTAATTTTTTCTTTATTTACAATATTCTGAACAATTACTACCGTAAATGTCGTACCTTTTTGATATTCACTATCAAAAGAAATTTTTCCATCGAGCAAATTAACTAAATGTTTAGTAATAACCAACCCAAGACCTGTTCCTTGAATATTTTTTTGCTCTTGATCCAACCTCTCAAACTTCTCAAATAGTTTATCATAATTTTCTTTTTTTATTCCTATACCAGTATCAATAATCTTAAAAGTAATGGTTGCCTTATTACCAAAATTAATCGATTCTATCTGTAATTTAATACTTCCTTTCATAGTATACTTAACTGCATTTGACAATAAATTTGTAAGTATTTGATATACCTTTACTTCATCTCCATTTAATTCTTTAGGGATATTTCCTATTATTTCAACTTCAAACTTAACAGGTTTTTCAGCTAAAGACATATTCATAATATTTGTGATTTCCCCAATCATATCTGCAAAATTATAATCTTTATTAACAACAACTGTTTTTCCCTCTTCAATTTTTGTAATATCTAAAATATTATTGATAATTTCAAGTAATGTATGTCCCGCCTTATTAATACTTTTAGCATCATCATATATTTCATCAGAAACATTTTCATTTAATATTGCTTCAGATAAACCAATAATAACATTCATAGGTGTCCTTATTTCATGACTCATACTAGCTAAAAAATTAGTCTTTGCTTTATTTGCTTCTTCAGCTTTTATTTTTAGTGAATTTAACTCATCAATATATTTTAAATCTGGATTTTCCAATGTAAAATATAAAAATATAGTAATTAAACTAATAGCACTATCAATAATTGGAATTTCATGATTATATAATTGGAAAAAAGAAATAAATACCAAAATAGCAATAGCTGACAATATAGACCAACTTTTATACTTTGATAAATTTCTGTTGTTTAATACTAACAATATCATTAAAAATAATGAAGAAAAAATTGCGAATAAATAGACTAAAATAACTCCACTGCCATAATAATAAAATATACTATCATCATAATTAATAGGTAATATAGTCAATAAAACCAAAATTAAAAAATCAACTACTAAATAAATCTTTACTAACAAATTATTTTTTACAAAGTCCCTTAAAGTATCATATTTAATGTTTGTGTTATTAAGCAAAACATAAAGTATAAATAATACCAACCAAAATAATAAACTTAAAAAATAAAACTTTGCTGCTATCATACAAATTACATTTTTAAAGATATCACTACTTATTATCAACATATTAAGTATATCAAAAGTCAAAGTGATTCCCGAAAATATTAGTAATAATTTATAGATCCTACTTTCTAAGAAATTATACTTTCTTTTTAAAAAGTACACAACTGAAAAAATGAATATGTAAACTATACTTATAATTTGACTAAGTGCCACATTATACATTTCATTCACCCACTTTTGTCATTTCCTCAAATTCGGATTTAACTTTTTTAAAACTTTCTACTATTTTAGGACTAAATTTTTTACCTGACTCCATTATTATTAATGAAGACACTCTATCGTAATCTACTGGAGTAATTGTATTAATTAAATTACAATATTCTATTGCTAAAGAGGCAATCTGAGCCACAAGTGGTATACTACTACCACTAAGCCCTTCAGGATAACCACTTCCATCATATCGCTCATTATAATATCTAGCTATATCATAACAATATCTAGCATCAATAAAAGTATTATTTTTAGCAAGAACATGTTTAATAATACTACCACCATTCACATTTACCATTTTAATAAGGCTTCTTTCTTTCTCTGTATACATTCCTTTTTTATACAAAACAGATTTTGGTAAAGTATAATTACCAATACCATAATACATTGCCGAATTAGCTATTTTATCAATCATGTTGCTATTTATATTATATTCAGGATAATCAACAGAAACTTGTAAAGTTAAAGAATGTGTATATTTTTTAATCATCTTCATACATACGGCATTATCTATTTCATAAGAATCTATCAATGCACTAATAATACTTTTAAGTTCTTTATGTTGTTCAAACATAATATTATTAAAAGAATTACTCAAACGATATAAATTAATTAAGTTTTCTATTCTATGACGTACTACCTGAACATTAAATGGTTTCTCTAACATATCTGCAATTTGATAACTATAAGCCTTATTTCTAGTATCTTTATCATAATTACCACTAATAATAATAACTGGCAATTTATTTAAATAATTATTATTGTTTAAGTAATCTAACACACTAAATCCATCTAATACTGGCATTAATAAGTCTAAAAATATACACGCAAGATTAACTTTAAAACTGCTATGCTCATTATCCTTTAAATAGTCTATTGCTTCCCTGCCATTATTAACCACGATTGTATCATAATCTTTATCAAATATTTTCTTAATTAATCCACATGTTACTTTATCATCATCAATTATCATAATTGTAGCTTTTTCATTATCATATAAATTAATTGCATTGTTATTTAAAGCATCATTAAATTCAGGAAATTCGTTAATCATATTTGACAAAATAGAATTAATATACTCTTTCTTTGAAGAAAAATTACTATCATTATTCATAATATTATGGATTTTAAGTATTGCTAGTCCAACGCAATCAACCATTTTTGATAATTTGACTTCAATATTAGATTCTAAAGTATTGACAATTTTATTTTCCACATCACCAGTTTTTGATACTAAAACAACAACTATTTTCTGCCCATCCAATTCACATAATTTAATTACATTATTATATAAATAATATTTGCCATCATTATCTAACATCTTATAATTTAAAACTAGTTTATTTCCATTTGCTTTTTCCAATGCTGATAAAGATAATGACTCAACATAATCATCGATATCATTTTGATAAATAAAACTTCGGCATTTATTTAAATAATCCATATATGATTGTTGAGAATCTTCCACCAAATTATTATTATCAAACTTATATTTATAAATTTTATCATTAAAAACATCAATTAATAATACATTACAATAATTGGATTTTATTACTTTTTCAACTATTTCATTATAATTACTCACATTGAACACATCCCTTTATATTCTAAAAGCATCTGATATAATTTTTTTACTTCATCAATAAGAATATTGTAGTTTTCAGAAATCCATTCATTTTTTCCATCCTTACTAGCTAGTTCATGCTGATAAAACATTTCTCCGATTTTATTAAACCCCAAAGTTCTACAATTACTCTTAAGCGCATGAACAACAATTTCATAATTATACATGTCATTATTTAATTTAAATTTGTTAAATTTATTAACTTCTTCTGGAAAAAAATCAATAAAATCTAGAATAATTTCATTGTAAGTATCAAAGTCTCCAGTATTTTCAATTCCCTTTTCAACATCTATACCATTTTTAATTAAAAAATTATATCTTTCATTCATCATTGACCTACACTCCTAATATAACTCAATTTTATCATACTAGTAGCATTATTTCAACAATAAATTTCCACCAGCATAGCTGGTGGTTTTCATTTTTCGCCTATAAGGCTATATTACTTGCATCCACTAAAGTGGCCTGTCAACTGCTAAAAGCATATATTACTTGCTACCCTTTAAAAGGGTCAAAATCCTCTAACGTCATTTGTTGACTTAGTTGATCTTCTTTTAATTGATTTGCTATGTATTCTTTTATTTTCTTTGTATTTTTCCCTACTGTATCAACATAATATCCTCTACACCAAAATTCTCTATTTCTATATTGATATCGCATGTTTGCCCATTTGCTATATATCATCAAACTACTTTTTCCTTTTAGAAATACCATTACACTTGACACACTATATTTTGGTGGTATTTCTATTAACATATGTATATGATCAGGACATACCTCTGCTTCTATTATAGTTATTCCTTTCCACTCACACAGTTGTCTTAATATTGCACCTATTTATAATCTTTTACTTGCGTAAAAGACTTTTCTTCTATACTTTGGAGCAAATACAACATGGTACTTGCAATTCCATGAAGTATGTGCTAAACTTTTTATATCATTTATTTTGATTTCTTTCATTATAAATGTCCTCCTTCTAATATTATTCTTGCTTCTTGCAGTCGCAACGAATATTATATTAGAAGGAGTTATTTTTTTCAACTCAGCGCTAAAGCTTTATTGAACCCCTAGACTATCTAGGGGTTTTCTATAAACAATAAATATCCACCAGTAGCAACTGGTGGTTTTTAATAAACCCTATAAGGGTTTATTACTGGCAGCACTCACATGAGTGCTTTTTTCATCCGCCAATCGCCTTTCACACTCTAGCGACCCTTAAAAGGGTCTTCGTATTCTTTTACACTTCTTTTATCTTGAATCATATCTTCTGTTTCTTGTTCTCTTATATATTTAGCAATAACTTGCTTGTTAAGTCCAACTGTACTTACATAATATCCTCTTGCCCAAAATGTTTTTTGTCCATACTTGTATTTTAAATTGGCATGATTTTCAAATATCATTAATGCACTTTTCAAATATCATTAATGCACTTTTTCCCTTTAAATATTCCATAAATTGTGATACACTTAATTTAGGTGGGATTTTCACTAACATATGTATATGATCTATACATGCATGTGCTTCCACTATATCCACATCTTTATATTCACATAATCTTCTTAAATATACGCCAATGTCCCTTCTCAATTTACCATATATTGCTTTTCTTCTATATTTTGGTATAAAAACAATGTGATACATACAATTCCATCTGGTATGGGACAACTGGCTTTCATCAATTTCTCTAGGTTTATTCTTTGTTTTGAACATATTTATCTCCTCCTACTATAACGATTGACTGACATTTTCATTATAGCATAGGAAGAGATAAATATGTTCATTACTGACCGCTCTTGCTTTTTGATTTCTCACCTGCATAGCAGGTGGTTTTATTTTTGTTCCTAACTCGGAACAAAAAATGAGAAAACAAGAAGATTAATTACTCTTTCTTGTTTTCTTTATTTTGTATTGATTCCAATCCAAAATATCCTTTAAACGTCTTATATAGTCCTTGTGCTCCAATTAAGGTAAATAATCCTACCCATAACGCATATATTATGTTAGAATTATAAAAAGATAATGAATATACTACTCCTATTACAAATGATAAAAACAAAGATATTATTTTATTAAACATACTCCTTTTATTAAATACTTCTTTTATTTTCTGAATGGCTTGTGAAGATATAAAGCTCGCTATAATAGATACATATATCATATTCAAAATTAATTCATTATTCATTCTTATCATGAACATAGCTATTAATATAATCTATTTCTGTTTCTGCTTTTGTCATTCTTTCTAAAAGTTGTGCTAAATCATTCATTTTTTCTTCAATAATATTTATTCTATATTTTAATACTTTGCTCATTGATAAATTGCTAATCAATGATCCAAATATAGTTCCTACTAATGCTAATCCAGCAATTATTATTTCACTATTCACCTATCTCCCTCCCCTATTATATTATAGTTATAATAAGAGTTTCTTTGTAATTATTTGACACAAATCAATCTATATGATATAATTTTTTTACATGGGGCTGTCTTGGATTCGACAGAAATATGAGGCTTTATTTTGCAGGTCGGGTGTCTACGTTAAAGACAACAAAAAAATAACTGGAAACAGAAATAATTTAGCTGTTGCATACGCTTAATATAGCGGCACAGACTTCTTTATTACTTTAGCTTACGAGTAATAAAAGAAGTTCATAAAGTAAGCTATAGTATATTCGATTTCTATACAATATACCGAATTTTATAGAATAGTAAATATTTGAATTTTGTTAGTTTGCAAAATATTTATAAAATTTATAAACTAACTAAGCCTGTAGATAAATACTGATTATTATTTTTGGACAGGGGTTCAATTCCCCTCAGCTCCACCAAGTTGTTTTTATCGAATACTTGTTTGTAAGTATTCGTTTTCTTTTTTCAACAACAGGTTCAACTTCCACCAGTCCCCCCACTCCTCTGCTTGAAACACAAAATATCATAAAAATAAGACAATGTCCAGTTAAAACATCTACTTTTTGTAGAAAATCAAACTATTAATTGTCTTATACTTAATAATATACAAAATTACATAGTAATTTATCATCTAATTTAATTATTTTTAAATTGGCAACTATGTAAACTATATGAAGTTATTCCAAAATAATATTCAATACTTCTTTCTTTGAATTTACAATATACTGTTACAGTTTCACCCTTTTTTATATTTGTAAAAGCATCCGAACTATTAAAATATGCATTTAATTCAATTTTATTTGCATTATTACGGTTAGAAATATATTGAATTGTTAAATATTTATCCCCAAAAAATTCAGTAATATCATAAATTTTACCCTCGAAATAATAATAGTTTCCTTCATATTTATCGTTTGCAGAAATCTCGTTATCTAGATAATCATTGTGTAATTGTTGGACATCAAGTTTTTGATATTGATCAAAATCAACATAATCAGTATCTTGTAATCCAATACTTACTCCAACAAAAATAACTAATATAAATAATACAATAAAAGCCAATACAATATTTTTAGCATTTTGTTTTTCATTCAAACCCTTGAAGTCAAATAATGGATTAAAAGTCTTTCCACAATTTTGACACACATAATATTTGTTATTAATTGTTTTTTTTCCTTTTAATAATGCAATTAAAATCATTATTGGAATACCGATAATAGTCAAAGCTAATACAATATAAATGAATATTGTTAAACAACCTGTATTTTTGGTATTACTAACTATTTGAACTTGGACATTATCACTTCCACAATGCGGACAAATCAGCTTATTAGAAAAAGATTTCTCTACCTTTTCTTCTTTGACATCAACTTGTTTTCCACAACTAGAACAAAATTTTTGGCTCTCGCCAATTTTTTCTCCACATTCACTACAATATTTCATTGTATCATACACCTCAATTATATTATATCACAAATTAATAAAAATACAAAACACTTATGTAGGCTATTAACCAACTTTTACTATATCGAAATTAAATATTGCAAAACAAACAAATTTATGTTATTATGTATATAGATGAAGGAAACTTCATACAATATTAAAAGGAACATTCAATATTCGCATGTTGAGTGTTGCCATATATAATGGAAATCACCTAAATCATTGCTGAGTTAGGTGATTCTTTTAATTTAAAGTTACAAATAGTAAACCTATAAGTAAAAGGATAATGATAATCAATGATGAGATTAAAAAATCTTTCTTTGACATCTTATCACCTCCTTCCTTTTAGAAAAGAGGCATCACCCAACTATTAAATGTTCCTAAATTTATTATAGCAACAAATGTATTTCAATCAATATAAAAACTACAAATTTTCTATAAAAGGGGTTTGGTAGGTTTCCACCAGTGGCACCATTGATGCAACATCCTAACCCCTAGGCGGGGTTAGTTTTTTTTATACCCTCTTGGTTCAACAACAAAATATCACAATTTTTCTTTTTTATCTACTCAAATGTGGCAACTTTTGAGATTTTTTTGAGAATTTTCTGAGAACTTTTGTAGGATTTTTGTAGGTTTATGTGCATGTCTATGTGAGGTATAATTTGAGGATTTTTGAGAATATAAAAACATAAGTGTTTTCCACCTATGTTTCTATATTTATTTGCAATTTCCGCCACGTGAATCTACGCTTTCTTTTATTGCATCAAATACATCTTTAAAGTTTATATACTCTTTTGGATCAACATTTAAATTTGTATCATTGGTTTCTATTTTATCTATCATATATGCTGTTTCATTATTTTGCCATACGTCATATGAGTATTCTTTTCCATCAATTATGCATTCTATACTTTGCATTGATTCTACTGGTTGTGCATCAAAATAATCTTTACAAAAAACCATAAATAATAATGTTATAATAATTATCACTACTACTAATAAAATTATTTTTAGTATATTAATTATTCTTTTAATTAGTTTTTCATTAGTATCTGCCTTTTCAATTAAAATACTTTTTATTTCATTATTAGTTAATTCATCTAAACTCACATTAAACATTTGTGATAACATTTTTGATTGTGATAAATCAGGAGCTGTTTCTCCTAATTCCCATTTACTTATTGTTTGTCTAGCTACTCCCATTTTTTCCGCTAATTGTTCTTGTGAAAAATCATTTTGTTTTCTTAGTTCTAGTATCTTATTTCCTATTTCCATAGCATCCTCCTTTCATAAACCATTTTAAATTGTTTTGTAAAATTACTCTACCATTTTTCAGTGGAAGTATCGCCCATTTTCATAACATTTAAAAAGCATCGTTGTTTGATGCTTCTATTTTTAATTCATTCTATGTAATAAAATCTCATTGCCTTCTGAATCAATTCCATATAAATTCTTAGCAACATCATAATCAAATAGCGGTACCAATTTAAATGAAACAATGTTTTCGGCATTTAATTTGGTATATTTCATGTTAAATGTAAAAAAGTAATTACAATCTTCATCTGACATATAAACATTACCATTTGAAGTTAATATTAATAAATGGCCATTTGCAGCACAGCATATAGGTCTTACTGCAATATTTTTAACCGGCTCTTTATCAAATACTATTTTTTCCTCATTTGTTTTTAAGTTTTTTGCATATAATTTATTATTCTTTATATAAACATTATAATCAACAAGTCCATCTTCCCAATTAATGTATTGTCCATTATCATCTATTGATGATTTAAATTTTAATTCAGTTTTTAATTCAATTTCTTCAGTTGTTGCTTTTTCATATTCATAGTCATCTTCATTTATTTCAAATTCAGCATAAACATTAAAGCTAACAATATTGCTATCATGTAACTCGGAATCAGTTTTTTCAAAAATTTCTTTTACTATTCTATATTTACCACTTTTTAACTGACCATATCCATATGCCCAATTAATACTAAATTCTACTGATTTTCCAGACTCTAATCCATAAGCAGGCAAATTAAATACAACATCATAAATCGTTTGAACTTTACTCCAATTTCCATCAATTTCTTGCTCTATGTAATAAGGTTCTCCGTATGAGTAATCAGTATTTGATTCATTTTTTAATATCAATGTAACACCAATAGGAGCCAAAGTACCTTCTTTAACTGTTAAACTTACTTTGTTATCAACTCTCTCATTTTTACATCCAGTTAATCCTAATAATAAAATTCCACAAAACAAAATTCCTAATAAATTCTTTTTCATTTTTACTCCCTTCTATAACATAAAGTATAATTCTATTGTCACTTTCATTATATCATATTATTTTTTTCTTGCAAAGTAAAAAGCATCGATGTTTGATGCTTCTATGTTTTTTGATTTTTAAAATTAAAATAAATAAAACCAATTATTAAAGGTATAATAAATAAATATAATCTTTTCCATTCAGGTTTGTAATAAAAACCCAATTCTTTTTCAATAGTTAATGCTTTATCTCTTAATGACTTAGGAACATCAACATATAAAATTTTTTCTTTATATAAAGTTAATGATTTATATCGATCACCACTTGTTGAATTATTATAAAACTTAACTCCTAAATTTATATTAATGTTTGAACTACCAGTAATGTTTTCGTTATCTTTTACACTGCTAACATATAAATTATATTCATTTTTATGTTATTTTTATTCTCTATGTACTTAATATTATAATTACAATTACTAGTTTCATTTTCATCATTTACTTCGCAACCATAATCGCTCATTAAATTAACAAACTCATTCAATGATAAAACTTGATTAGTAGGAATTAAAACAAAGTACAATACTAACAATGTGCTTAAAATTAATATTACTAATAAAATTTTCTTCATAACTTCTGCTGCTTTCTTATGCAAAAAACTCTGTTACATACAACCTATTTTCATCTTCAATCCAACAAATAACTATTTCATCTCTATTATCATTTGGATCGTTATCATACCAATATTTACACTTTGAATATTCTGGTTGTTCTTTTTCTGGAACTTCTATTCTATCTAATTCTTTTTTCATAAATTCTGAATAGCTAGATTCATATTCTGTTGCTTTTTCTTCTTGTTCCCAATCAAACATTTTTTCAATGTATTTTTCATTCTTATATGAAAATATATGGTATCTAGTGCCATCTCCCAAAAAACTTGGTCCACTATCTTTATGATAAATTTCCCTATACAAAGACATATAAGGTATTGATATTTTCCAATTTATTTTCATTGTTGTCCAACAATCAGTATACCAAAAATAAAGTATTGTAAGTATTGATAGCGTGATTCCAAGTATTATACATAATTTCTTATTTTTCATAGTTTCCCTACTTTCACTTTCATTATACCACATTGTTTTCCAGCTGCAAAGTAAAAAACATCGATGTGCGATGCTTCTATTTATTTACTTACAATAATTTTCTTCGTATTCTAGAGTTTCATCTCCAAAATACACATCTTTATTCTCATCTAATATATTACACAAAAGCATTCTATAATTATCTTTTTTGTACATTTTATTTTACCATTTACAAATTTAATATAATTTCAAAAATGTTAGATAAGACATGAATAAATCTACCTACGATTTCAAATCCTCTAACATGTTTTGCACGTAAACACACAAAGCAAACTAAATTAATAGTTAATTTTAGTTCGCTTTTTTAAATAATCTTAAGAGTCTTTTTAATATTCTCTTTGAGTCAAATATAGTTGATTCATCCATTTTTTCAAATTCTTCATAAGAAGTACTAAGTTTTTCTTCAATCTGTCTTTTTATTAATTCTGGACTTGATATTTTATAAGTAATAGCGGATAAAATTGAATCTCTATTTAATTCTAAATCACCATTAAATCCAGTCTTTTTATACAACATTTCTTTTAAATAATTTAAATAATTTTCACCTCCACTAGTTGATGACTTTCCTACTATGCTATCTTCCATATCTGTTATGTCCCTTAATGCCTTTAAATCATATGAATCAGGAGTTAATATTCCTAAATTGATTGTATAAATTTCATTTTCATTTCGTGGATTAATAATTCCATGATATAAATCATAAATTCTATATAATTTATCTTCACCATCATTGATGTCAAAAATAGCTGACACTTCATCGCCATTTAAATACGTTCTAGTTGAATAAGTATTATCACTATTTTTTTTATCATTTGTTAATATAACACAATTATTCATATGTGTTGAGAATTCAGTAAAGTAATCACATTCTGATTTTTTTTCTAATCTTCTAAGTTTTAAAAGCAATACTCCCAATTTTGTATTATCAAAATCAAAATTATTCAATAATGATTCTAAGGTTTTTTTTGAAAAAACAAATCTTTGTTCTAATAGATCGGCTAGTACAAGCTCATTTTTAAATTTATTTGAAAAATCAAATCTTTTTGTAATGATTGAATATATTATTCCATTTGACCTTTTTTCTATTACTTCACGTATTAAAAAGTTCACCATCAATTTTTACTCGTTCAATAAAATTAGCTCCTCGTTTTGACAAAAATAAAGTATTTTTCGTTACTGCAATGCAAAAATTTAAAATTTCTCCATTTCCATTTTCGAAGGAACATTCCCAATCTCCCATATTAAATTTAATATCTTTAATAGCAAACCCTTTTATATACTCTTCAACTTCTTTTTTTATACATTTGATACTTAATAATTTGCTAAATTTATAAACTTGATTTAAATTTACCATAATAGATTCCTCCTAATCTACATTTTATCATAAATTTTTTTTAATTTATTTATTTAGATTTATTAACAAATATTAAAAATATATGCTATACCATATAAAAAATCATCCTTAATTATAATTTTTATCGCTTTAACCTTGATATATAGAATCAATCAAAAAAATGTTTTTTTTTTGTTTTTAGAAAACAACCATAAAAAATAAATTGATGTAAAAAATTGTTAAGAAGGTGATTAAAAATTACATGTTGCTTTACAATAATACTTTAACTATTATAAATAGCGCTTTTAGAAAAATAGATAAAACAAATAATAAGTATAAAAATATTTAAACATTTTCAGTCAATCTTAATTATGTGGATACTGAAAGAAAAAAAATAAACACTTATAAAAGGAAATGAGATATCAAAACAATTACTAATATTTTAAAAAGATAAATTCTTAAAAGTAATATCTTCGCTGAAGGTAATTATTTGAAAAAACTAGAAAATTATATGAGCATTGCTAAAGATTTATATACAAAAAAAATATTGAAAAAAGTATGTTAAAAGATTTATAAGATACCTACATTAAAAAAGATGATTTTGATTTATTAATCTAATCATCTTTTATACTTATTTTAAGTATAATACTTGGGAATAAGAAATATCATTTTGATTACTAAGTGTTAATGAGTTTAAATCGAAAATGCTACACTTCGCTTTAGTATTCATACCTGAACCATAAACAACATTTAATTTGTTACTAGAAACTAAATTTATGCTATTGATAGAACCGTCAAACTCATATATTTTTTCATTTTTTCCATTTGAATATTTGTTTAAAGTATTCTTATTTACATAAATATAATAATCATCAAATGGAATAATAAACGAATTATATATGCTTGTTACAGAACTTGTACTATCGCTGATTTGCTTAAAACTATCATCTTTTATATTGTATTCATAGTATTTCCATTTTGAATAATTGTTTATATCATCATATTGTGCATAGATAATTTTTCCGTTATATACATATTCAAATTTGACATTTGAAACAATCTCCTTTTTAGAGCCAGTTTTAATATCTATTATGCCAATTGATGATGGTTCATTAGGAATACCTGAAATTAAATATGCCAATTTACTATTTGAAATAGTATATAACTGAATATTTGTTTTTCTATTAAAGTTGAATTCATTTGTAGTAGTGAATTTTTTAGTATCAATGTTATATTTATATATTCCATCAAATGCAGATGATGAAAAATAAATGATGTTATCAACTATTGCAATTGACTCAGGCCATCCTATTGTTGTCACGTCGGATAATTTTGTAAAATTATAATTGTCTGCAGTCAAATCAATATACCCCAATGTATTATAATCTTTAGATTCTTGAATCACTTCGCCTGTTTCAACATTTGTTTTTCCTGATGTATATTTATACAAATATAAATATAATTTACCATTATAATAAGTATATACAACGCCACCATTATATTTAGATACATCCATTAATTCAACTTCGTTGCCACTGTATGTTAAAGCATATATCTTATCATCAGACTTTTTAGCAATAGATATAATATCGACAACAAAATCATTATTTACTTCAATTATTTCATCGTTAGTAGTAGGATTATCTATTTTTGAAGTATTATCTTTATTATCTTTAAATAATAATATTCCTCCAAATACTAGTACCAAACAAACTAATATGCATATAATTAAAATTAAAATTTTATTCTTTTTCATAATACAACTCCTTTCATTTTTTATTATACCATAAATTATTGTTAATTAAAATTTTTCGGTGCTTTTTAAAATTTATTTATATAATAATAAAATATATAATAAAACAAATTTAGAGATTGTTTCTTATATCAATATCTTTGAAAGAAAGTTGTAGATTACTGTGAATCTCTACCAAATTAATTAATACTCTAACTTTTTATTTAGGAATAATAAATTACTAATAGGAATACTAGTTTTTTATATTTAGAGGAAGTTTGAGCTAAATTAATTGTAAAAATATTTTGAAGTAACTAGTAAATTTAAAATAACAAAAAAGAATATGCTTATTTTGAATAGACATACTCTTTGTTTATCATAAATATATATTTTATGTGTGGTACTTATTTATTACATAATTCTAATTTTTTTCTAAAATGTTTTGAGAAAATACTTTTTTATATTCTGTCAAAATCTAGTAACAGCGCACCTGCTATAATTTGTTCAATTTCTAATCTTAATTTTTCCATTTCAAAACCACACTTCAATATATTGTACCACCATTTATATTATTATTTTTAATGATATATCGCAATATAATAAAGTTATGAAAATGACTTGCATAATACTTATTATAGCTGATATTTTAAAAAAATAATTTTACTATTATCAATTAAATTATATATTTTTTCTTATTCTACTTAATTTTTTAACATGAGCTTCATTTTTTGGTGGAAGAAAAACATCTTTTGGCAATATAAAATGAGTCATTTGATATGCTGCAACAATGTCAGCTTTAGTCAAATTACCATTACCATTTAAAACATACCAAAGTTCTCTTGATAAAACACTTTCTTTTATTGGCATAAAAAATCTATATCCTGCATCTATGGCTTTTTCCCTTAACTTTGCTTCTCTTTTGTCTTCTTTAGAATTTATTTCTGAAATAGGTTTGTTTGGTATTGATGATTCAAATATTTCTTTTTGTCCAAATAATTCACAGTTATCTTTGGCAAATCGATCACTAAAAAATTTTTTACGAACGTCTAATATATCCTTATAATTTAATTCTTCATTATAGCCAAAATACCTTAATAATTCTTCTAAATTATAAGCGTTTTTAACTACAATTATATCTTTACATGGAATAGCAAATTCTTCGTTATCTGTCATTCCTAAAACAGGATAATAAGGAGACTGATATAATAAATCATTTGCTAATTTTTTTTCAGTTAAGGTAAACAGCATACTTCTATAGCACTCTATACTATGAAATAATACTTGATGTCTATTTTGAATATTTTCATTCGTATTAATTTTAATAACCTTTCCTACATATACATTATCTCTACATACTTTATAACTTATACTATTCATTTCTTTCCTTCCAATATATATAACATTAATGTTATTTTTAGAATAATATTTCTTTATATTTTAATTATATCATATTTTTTATAAAATTGAAATTTATATTAAAAATATTGACAATTGAACAAAAGTATGTTAATATATCTCACCGATTGAAAGAGGGGAGTTTTTATGTTACGATTTAATAGAATTGTTGTAGAAGACTTAAATAGTATATTTAGTCAAGATCAAATTAAAGAATTAATGACTGTTGCAGCAAGAAAAAGGCAATATTTTGTAAATGCCTATAAATTTAATACTAATAAGACAAGTAAAGATTATACAATAGGAAAAATAGTGTTAGAGACGGTATATAGAAAATCTGAATTTATGAAATATAACGACTATGAAAAGGCTTTTTTAGTAGCTAATATGATTTTTCCTAATAATAAAAAATTTATAGAAGCATTGTATCGTAATAACATTGATGCTTCAGTAATAAAATTATATCTTGATTGCGTTAAATGGTTAAAAGGACATTCTGAAGATACAACGAATCCAAATTATCCAAAAATTTTAAAGTTTGTTGAACATTATCGCATTATCATGTCAAAAATTTTTACTATTCAAATGGGTGGTACCGACCCAGAAGTAATAATTAATAAATTAAATCAAATTGTTTCTTTAGAGCCAGAATTGCTTGACAGCTATGGTTGTAGAGGCGATCAAAGAAGCAAAAAAATACACTAAGAATAAAAGGCAATAATTATATAATTGTTGCTTTTTATTTTGTAAAGACATCAGTTTCATATTTTTTATTAAGTACTTTTAAATAATTTATGGTATAATTAATATATTGTTGGAGGAATTATGAATATAAAATTAAATAAAAAAAATATTGTTACCTATATTTCATTACTATTATTTTTAATTTTAACAATTTTAGTATTTACCAATAATTTTAGTTATATTGATGATAAGATAGAAAGTTTTATTTTAAGTATTAGAAATAAAAATTTAACGGATACTATGAATACTATTACAAATATTGGAAGTGCTTATTCATTAATAGTCATCACTATATTATTATTGTTTTTTTTAAAAAACAAAAAGACATGCTTATTAATAACATTAAATTTAATATTTTCTTTTTTATCAAGTCAAATTGTTAAATTTATTCTTCAAAGAGAACGCCCAATTAATATTGGTCTAGTGTCTACTAGTGGTTATAGTTATCCATCTGGTCATTCAATGGTTAGTATGGCATATTTTGGTTTTATGGCTTATCTTATTTATAAAAACATATCAAATGTCTTTTTGAAAATTATTTTTATAATGTTATTTATACTTCTTTCTATAGTAATTGGCTTTAGTAGGATATATTTAGGAGTTCATTATTTTTCTGATGTTCTTGGAGGCTTTTTATTATCAATTTTCTATTTATCATTATTTATAAATATTAATAATACTAGAATTAATGAGGAAAGAAAATGAATGTTATTGGAATAATTGCTGAATATAATCCATTTCATCTAGGTCATGCTTATCAAATAAAAAAAATAAAAGAAATGTATCCAGAATCAATAGTTGTTTCTATTATTAGCACTTGTTTTACACAACGCGGAGATATTTCAATTATAAATAAATGGGATAAAACAAAAATATGTCTTGAAGAAGGAATAGATTTAATTATTGAACTACCTACCCTATATGCAACACAATCAGCAGATATCTTTGCATATGGAGCTTTAGCAATATTAAATCAATTTAAAATAGATACACTCGTTTTTGGAAGCGAAACTAACGATGTTGAACTACTAAAAAAAATGGCAATAACCCAATTACATAATGATGATTATGATAAATCAGTTAAAAAATATTTATCTTTAGGATATAATTATCCTACTGCTATGAGTAAAGCATTATTTGAAATAGAGAAAATTGAAATAAATAAACCTAATGACTTATTAGCTGTTTCATATATTAAGCAAATTATAAAAAATAACTATCCAATTACTCCTATTAGCATCAAGAGAATAAATGATTATCATGAAAATAATATTTCAAATATTAAAAATAATATGGCTAATGCTTCCTTAATTAGAAAAATGTTACTAGATAATAAAGATGTAACTAAATATATACCTTTATCTACAAAAAAATATCTTTTCACTATTCCCAAGATTAATGATACATATAAATATTTAAAATATAATATTATTAATAATATTGATACTATGTCATCTTTTCTTGATATTGAAGAAGGAATAGAAAAAAGAATTATAAAAAATATTAATAAATGTAATTCATGGGAAGAATTAATAATGAATATAAAAACAAAAAGATATACATATAATAAAATCAATCGAATGCTACTTCATATTTTATTAAATATTAAAAAAGAAGATAATAATAAAGAGTTTTATCTTAGATTATTAGGATTTAATTCTAGAGGAAAAAGTTATTTAAATAGTATTAAGAAAAGTCTAAACATGGAATTATTAACTGGTTATAAACAAAACAAATCAACTATATTAGATATAGAATTTCGTGCTACTTATATTTATTCATTAATCGTTAATGACCCATCTTTAATAGAAAAAGAGTATAAAAATAAGCCTATTATAATGTAATAGACTAATTTTTATTATCTAAAATATTTTGTAAACAAACCAGTAATTTAGCACTCATAAAACTCTTAGCATAAGAATAAATTTTATTTTTTGTAGTTTTAAATAAATATGAAAACTTTAATAAATTATTTTTCTGATTAGTAATGTTATATATATTTATATAATTAATTACAATATTATTTTTTTCTATACTTTTATATTCAAAATCTTTTTTGCTAAAATTAAAAATATATCTATTAAAATGATTGCCATCAACATTATCATATATATCTATAATAATTGCATTTTTTTCTTCGATCATCCTAAATATATAGTTATAATCTTCTAATGATTTATAATCAAAAATTTCTTTAATAAATAATGTCAATAAATTATTTTTCTCTATCTCTTTTATAAATTTGCTCATCAGTTGTTTTTTATTCACATCTATCACCTACTTTCTAAATTTATCATATTAATCTTACTAAGTCAATTTATATTGCTAAAAATAGCGTATTTGTTAACCAATTGGTAACATTTTGCTTTTGTTTTTAATATATTTATGTTATAATACAGTGAATAAGGAGATGATAGCTATGAAAATAATTGAATTAACAAATACTCAATATAGAAATTTTTCGAATGCTCATAGCTATAGAAATTTTGGCCAAAGCATCGAATTTTCTATGATTCAAGTTAATTTTGACAAAAAAAAATTATTCCTTGGCTTGATTGACGAGAAAAATAATATTCATGCTGCAACTTTAATTTTAATAACTAATATATCTCCTGGAATAAAAGAAGCTATTTCACCCGATGGTTTTTTAATAGATTATGCTGATTTCGATCTTGTAAAAGTATTTACGATGGAAATAAAAAAATATTTATATAAACACAAAGTAACTTATTTAATAACTAATCCAATGTATAAACATAAAGTATATAATAAAAAAGGAAATGTAATACAAAATAATGAATATATATTAAATAATTTATATTCACTAGATTATAATAATATTGAATATAGCAACGATTTTGAAAAATATGATGTTATTATTGAAAACAATGATAGTTATCATGATATATATAGACATTTTAATCGAAATACAAAAAGAAATATAAAAGAAGCTATGAAATATGGAATTTCGTTAAGTAAAGGAAATATAAAGGATATTGAAAAAGCTTATAATATTTTTAAAAAGAAGACTTCAAATAGTCTTTCTTATTATCAAAATTTAATGAGTATATATAACAATCGTGATAATAAAATGGAAATCTTTTTTGCTAAATTAAATCCACATACATTTTTAGTAAAAAGTAAAGAAATATATGAAAAAGAAAAGAAAAAGAATGAAAATATTCATAAAATGATTAATGATAGACGAGGAAATGTAACAGAAAAAATTATTAATAAAAAAATAGATTCTGATAAATTATTAGAGAAATGTTATGAAAATTTAAATAAGGCGATTCAAATTAATTCTAAATATTCTGAAGATATTATTGTTGGTACATCTTTAGTTATTAGAAATAATAAAGAAATTTATTTTTTAATTGATGGGTATCAAGAACTATATCGGACAATTCATTCCACACATATTTTAAAATGGGCAATTATAAAGAAATATTTTAATATGGGTTATCGTATTTTTAACCTTGGAGAAATATATAAAAATTATTATGATAAATCTAGTAAATATTATGGGCAATATATGTATAAAATTGGATTCGGAGGAAATATTGTTGAATATCCGCCTAATTTACTATTAATAATTAATAAACCTTTGTATAAAGCCTATTGCAAAATCAAAAATTTTAATTTCTTAAAAAAATAAAAACTATCTAAAATTTAGTTTTTATTTTTATTATCAATAAATTGACATATTTCTTCTATTGTATTAGAAAAATTAGAAAAATCTACTGTAAACCAATTAATATTAAACTGATTATTAAAAAAAGTATATTGTCTTTTAGCATATCGTCTAGAATTTCTTTTTATTAAGTTAATTGCTTCATCATAATCAATAGTTTTATCAAAATAGGCATATAATTCTTTATATCCGATACCACTAAGTAATGGTTTAGTTCTTATATTTTTATCATAAAAAGATTTTACTTCTTTAAATAAACCATCTTCTAACATTTTATCTACTCTTTTATTAATTCTATCATATAATAACTCTCTATCACATGTTAAACCAATAAATATAGTATCATATAGTAAATTATTACCTTTATTGTTTTCTTTGATTGAATGATTATTTTGCAGATAATAATTTAATGCTCTAATAATCCTTCTACGATTATTTTTATCTATTTTAATATCCTTATCTAAAGATATTAATCTTTTATATAAATCTTTTGTTTCAATGTCATTATATTCTCTATTTATAATATTACTTTCATCAAGCGTATAATCAAATAATGCACTTTTAATATATAGCCCTGTTCCTCCTACTATAATTGGAGTCTTTCCTCTTTCTTGAATTTCTTGAATTTTCTTTCGGCAATCTTTTTGATAATCATATATTGAATATTCTTCATTTACTTCTTTTATTGAAAATAAATGATGTATAATTCCCTCTTTCTCTTCTTCCTTTATTTTTGCCGATCCAATATCTAATCCTTTATATATTTGAATAGCATCACCATTAATAATTTCACCATTATATTTTTTTGCTAAATTGATACTTAATTCAGTCTTGCCTACTCCTGTTGGACCGGTTATAACAATTATTTTGTTCATCAATTATTTCTCCTTAACAACAACTTTCTTTTTGTAATATTGTAATTTAATTTTACTATGAGTTTGTGACTAATTCTTCTTTGCCAAAATTTCATTTCTTTATATTGACAGTATAACAATTCATCAATTTGCTCAAAATCTAAAGACTGTTTAGCATTTATAATTTCTTTTATTTTATCCCAAAGAATATCATCTGAAACAATTACTTTAAAGTAAGGGTAAAAAAATTTATTACTTAATTCATGAGCTTCTTCATCAATCATTAAATTCATATTATTAAAGAAATGAACTACATAAAATAAAAATATATACTCATATAAATAACGTTCTTGAGAATTAAAATTTATCTCCATATAATCTTCTTTAATATCATTTAATACGAGCTGAAAACACAAAGTATTTTCTTTATCACCTACACTTAGTATAACAAATGAATGATCATTTTCTTCTTGTTCTACTATTTTATAATAAAGTTCTAAGAGGCTATCAAATTCATTAGCAAGACATTCTAATTTACTCAAAAACACATTTACTATATGCTCCTTTTAAACATTTTTTCAAGTTCATAGATACTAAAATGAATTATTGCTGGTCTACCATGTGGACAATTGTAAGGATTTTTGCATTTTCTTAAATCGTTTATTAGAGATTCCATAGATGGTTTATCAATATATGTATTTGCTTTAATACTCATCTTACAACTAACCATTTTAGCTAAATTATCATTAAATTTTTCTAAAGAAAAATCTTTTTCTTTATTAATAATAAGTTCTACAATCCTTTTAAATGTCTCTTCTTCATAACCAGTATTCCACCATGTTGGATGACTTACTACCCTTACAGAAGATACGCCAAACTCTTCTATTTCTATTTTTAAATTAGCTAATATATCAAGATTTTCTTTAAGTATAAGATATTCATTTTGTGGTAATTCTAAAACAATTGGCACTATAGGTCTTATTGTATTTCCATCATGATGACTAAGCTGGTAGCTAACTTTTTCATAATTTATTCTTTCCTTAGCAGCATGTTGATCTATTAAATAAATTCCTTTTTCGTTTTCACACACAATATAAGTTCCTAAAAGAAGACCTACAGGATATAATTCTGGTAATTTTTCATTGTCAGAAACAGTTATTACTTCACTTATATTGTTATCTTGTAATACCTCTAATACCTCGTTATCGTCTGAATCTCTATAATTTACTAAATCTTCTAATTTATTTTTATATTGGCTTTTTTCTTCTTCTACAAAAGATGTTGCTCTTTCAATATTCAAAGTTAGGTTTTCATATTTTTCTTTTTTAATTTCATCTTCTTTAACTACATTTATATTTGGTATTAATAATTTATCTTTTAAAGCATTAATTATAACTGTCTTAATTAATACTGTTAGTTCGTCAAAATTACTAAATTTTATATCTAATTTAGAAGGATGAATATTAACATCTAATAAGCTTGGATCACATGTAATATTAATGATACATATTGGATATCTACTATCTTCTTTATAGTTGCTATAAGCTTCATTTATTATTCTATATAAGGTAGTATTTTTAACAACTCTTCCATTAACAATAGTAGTAATATGATTTTTATTTGATCTAGTTACCTCTGGCAATGAGATATAACCAGAGATTTCATAGTCGTCATTATCCCCTTTTATACTTATCATTTTTTTAGTAATATTCACCCCATATATACTATTAAAAACTTTTAGCAAATTACCACTTCCATTAGTAATTAGTAATTCTCTATCATCATTTTTTAAAACGAAACGAATATCTGGATATGACATAGCCATTTTATTGATATAATCAATAACATTAGAAAGTTCTGAATAACTACTTGATAAATGTTTAAGCCTTGCAGGTGTATTATAAAATAAATTAGTTATTCTAAAGCTTGAACCTTTTTTAGAAGCAATATCTTTTTCTTCTAATATTTTTCCACCCTTTATATGAATAAATGTTCCAATTTCTTCATCTTTATAACAGGTTTTTAATTCAACTTCAGAAACTGCTGCTATAGATGGTAGAGCTTCTCCTCTAAATCCTAATGAACATATATTAAATAAATCATCATCATCATATAATTTACTAGTAGCATGTCTTAAAAAGGCATTATGAGCATCATCTTTATCCATACCAATACCATCATCAATTATTTTTATTTCTCTAAACCCAGATTCCTTTAGCTCAATAATTATTTCCCTACTCTTTGCATCAATTGAATTTTCTACTAATTCTTTAACAACAGATAATATCTTTTCTACAACCTCGCCAGCTGCTATCTTATTTGCTAATGAATCACTCATAACTTTTATACTACTCATAAATTCACCTTCTAAAAATATTATATCAAAAATCTGGTAATACTAAAATAAATTTTACTTATTTTGGGCTTTTTTTATTTTTAAAATATCAAATGAAAAGGTAGCTAATATTGATATTATTACTACTAATATTAGATGTTTTATATCTAATCTAGTGGTTCCTACTATTTTATTTAAAAAAGGAACATATATGATTAGTAATAACATAATTAATATAATAGAGTTTATAAATACTATCGTTTTATCTTTTAAGTCGGCAATTAAATTCTTAATAGCTATTTCATTTGATTGAAGTACATACACTAAAAATATATTAGATAATACTAATACTGAAAATGAAAACGTCAAAGCGAAATCTTGATCGTAGCCATTTTTTATTAAACAGTAATAGCTTATGAAAAATGCTAAAAATATAGTAAATCCTTGAAAAATACTTTTTATTATGTCTTTTTTTGCAATGATTGAATCTGTTATTTTCCTTGGTTTTTTGTCCATGACATTTCTTTCAGGCATTATTTTTTGAAAGATAATTGAAGAAGTAGGATCAATAATTAATTCTAGTAGGACAATATGAATAGGTAATAATAACATAGGTAAATTAAATAATGGTACAAAAAGTGAAGCTAAAGCTATTGGCATATGTATTGCTAAAATGTATGCTATTGCTTTCTTTATATTGTTATAAATAGTTCTACCATTCTTAATTGCCTCTACAATTGTATTAAAATTATCATCCATAAGTATCATATCTGCTGCTTCTTTAGCAACATTTGTTCCCCTTTGCCCCATAGCAATTCCAATTTCAGCCTTTTTCAAAGCTGGTGCATCATTTACGCCATCTCCAGTCATTGCTACAACTTCATTATTTTTTTGTAGAGCATTTACGATTCTCATTTTATGATTTGGAAAAACGCGTGCAAATATATTTGTATCTTTAACTTTTTCTATTAGCTCTTCATCACTCATTTTTTCTAATTCAAACCCTGTTATAACGTTATCATTATATTTTAATCCAATTTGTTTAGCAATTCCTTTAGCGGTATTTCCATTATCTCCTGTTATCATTATAACTCTAATTCCAGCATTATAACATGATTTTATGGATTCTTTGACACCTCTTCTAGGTGGATCAACTAAAGCAATAAGGCCACAAAATGATAATTTATTATCCTTTAATTTTTTAGATATTTTTTTAATATTATCGTTCATAGCTACTGCTAAAACTCTATATCCTAAGCTAGAATATTCATTTATTTTATTTTCAATTTTTTTAATAGATTTATTATCTAATTCACATAATGGTAATACATTTTCATATGCACCTTTTACACATAATGTAAATTTATCTTTAATATTCCATATTTGCCCCATCATCTTATCTTCATCATTAAAGACATATTCATATACTAAATCATTATCATAAATATTTCTTTCAATTTTATTATTAAAACAATATTCTTGAATACCTTTCTCCATTGGATCATATGGATCTTTAGGACATGCTAATGCTGCTGCAAGAAAAAAATTTTTATTATTATAATATATATCTTTAACGGTCATTTTGTTTTGTGTCAGAGTACCAGTTTTATCAGTACATAAAACAGTTACTGCTCCCAAAGTTTCTACTGTTTTCATATTCTTTGTTAAAGTATTCTTTCTAGCTAACTTCCATGCTCCCATTGCTAAAAAAACAGTTAAGACTACGGGTATTTCTTCAGGAATTGTAGCCATTGCCACAGTAATACCTGATAATATTGAATTTATAATTCTTTCTTGTAGCCCATATTGAATATTAGTAACAAAATTAATTAATATAACTGAAACAAAAAATAATAAGCTTATAACAGTACATACCATGATTAATTTTCTAATTTGTTTTTCAAGTGGAGTCTTTTCTTTAATAATTGAATTTAAAGCTTTCCCTATTTTTCCATATTCTGTATTAATTCCTACACTGGTAACCTTTATAATTGCTGAACCATTTGTTACATCTGTCCCAGAATAGCACATATTTAGTTTAAAATGGTTTTCACTATCGTCTTTAATTTTTTTATATACAACTTCAGATTCTCCAGTTAATGCTGATTCATTTATCCCTAATCCTTGACATTTTAAAATTATTCCATCAGCTGGTATTTTATCGCCCTCTTCTAATAAGACAATATCACCGACGACAATTTCTCTACTATCGATTGTAATCATTTTACCATTTCTAATTACTTTTACATTTAAAGAAGACAGCATATTAAGAGCATCTAGTGCCTTATCTGTTTTTTGTTCTTGAATAAATTCTATTCCACTTATAAAAAAAACAAAGCAAAGCATTATTATTCCATCTCCAAAATTTCCTAATATAAAGTATATACTTGCAGTTATAATTAATAATAAGAACATCGGCTCAGTAAATATATGCAGTATTTTTTTTAATAAACTTTCTTTTTTCTCTTTTTCAATTTCATTTATGCCATACTTTTCTCTAGATTTAATAACCTCTTCATCCGTAAGGCCAACATATTTATTTTTGTTATTCATATCATAACATCTCCTTATAAGTTATTTTATTATTTCTTCAATATGATCAAATCCATATTCAAGAATTCCTCTTACATGTTCATCAGTAATACTATAATATACTGATTGTCCTCTCTTTTCGTATTTAACTAAATTATATAATCTTAATATTTTTAATTGATGTGATATTGCCGATTGACTCATCTTTAGTTTTTCGCTAATTTCATTAACATATTTTCCACCATTTAATAATTCGTATAAGATATTTAGTCTAGTATTATCCCCAAACACTTTATAAAATTCACTTAATTTTGAAATAATATCCATATTATTATTCATATAACCTCCTATTTATGAATAATTGTTCATATATTCATTATATATAATTACTAAAATTTGTCAATACAATTCTAGTAAAATACACTTATTATATTATATAGTTATTTTTAAAAAAATTGACAATTGAACAGAAGTATGCTATTATATTCAGCCAGAAAGTGGGGAAAATATATGACAAAGGAAAAAGCTTTAAAGTTATTAAATTTAATTGAACCATTTACAGAAGATGATTTAAATAAAGCTTTTCGTTCTCTAACAAATAAGTGGCATCCTGATAAATTTGCATCTGATACTCCTGAATATATACAAACTCAAGAAAAAATGACGGAGCTAAATATTGCTAGAGATACATTAAAGAAAATACTTAAGGAAAGAGATAAAAATTATAATGCTTATCAGACTGGAATCAATAAGAAGAATATTGATGCTTATAAATCTCTATTGGCTGACAAATTGGCTAAATATATATCTGATAAATCTATGAGCACTAGTTTAAAAAAATATTATGATGATATTAGACAATTAATTAGTTCATTTATTATAGAAACTAAAAATATTTATCAATTTGCTGAGATAAATGCTATTTATGCGGAATATGATAAAAAAATTATTGATGTTTTTTATAAACTTAAAAAAGATATTTTTAGTAAAATTGGTATTGATGAGAGTGTTGTAACTGAATCAATTAATTACAATTGTACTATTGTAGAGTTTTATGATCAAATAGTTAAATTAATAAATAGGTATAAAAAAAATTAAAAGAAATGTATGAAAGAAAGATTATTGAAGATTTAAGAGATTATGAGCTTAGATCTGTATATGATTACTTAAAAGATTTTTTCCCATTTGCTATAAAAAATATATTGATTAGGTTAGAAAGAAACAATTTCCGCAATTATGATGATGCACTAAAAAAAGGGAAAAAAGAACTTGACGAAATTTTTGATATGTATTTTAATTTTTTATCACAATTTAAAGAAATCAGTGATTTTTTAAGTGCACAATCACTAGATGATCCAACGATAATAAAAATTTCTTTGCAATATAAAGAAGCTTTGGACGGTTTTAATAATCATATAGCATTATGTGATACTGAAAAAAGATTAAAAAAAATACTTTCTATGATTGATGAATATAAGAAAGAAAAAGAAAAACAAAAAAAATTATCTGAAATAGGTGATTACATTAAGACTATTGTTGCTAATTATAATAATGCTATTCATAAATTTACCTACCCTGATGAATTGTCAAAAGCAGAAGCAGCTACTGATATGCTAAATGTAGTTTTTAAAATGGCTAGATCAGTAGAAAAAGGAATAATTCCTCTTAAACTATTTAGTTTATTAATTAATTTAAAGTTTGATAGTTACGACGATGATATTCGCATTTTAGAATTATTTAAACACTATATTCAACGAAAGTCCCATGGTAAACAAAATTTTGATTATATTTTCCCATATTTTGAGTCTTATGCAAATCCAGAAGAAAAGAAAATAAATGATGAATTTACTATGCATGAAAATAATAAAATACACTAATATTTAAAATTACTATAAATACATTTAATAATTGAAGCTTATTTATAATTACTGGATTATCTAAATTATTACTAAAAAATTTACATAATTATTATTAATATTTTTATTGAATTAATTTTTAAAATTTGTAATGATTTTTAAGTTCTAAAATGTTTTCTTATTTTTTAATTTGTTTTTATACTTTTATTTTTCATATCAAAAAAATTTTAATTTAAAACACTATATTCATCTATATACTAATAAATAATAACTTAATAAATTTTTAAATTTATATGTAAAAATAATTAAAGAATACAATATGGAATTATCATTTTTTATAAAAAATTCAAAAAAACTAGAACAATAGTGATTGTCTAGTCTTTTTTCAATAGTAATTATATTATCAAAAGATGTTTTATAATGTATGTAATACAATTATCTTAATTTTTTTCATTTAATGCGGCTTGTACCACTGTCATATTCGTGGGGTGTTTTTTCCTCAAAAATGAATACTATTTGACTTATTTTTTTCTTATATAAATAATAATATTTATAAGTAATTTTATTTCAATTCATCTAACATCTTTTGTTTTAAATTATCTATATCAGTAAAAAACAAATTTGTTCCTCTTTTCTTTAAACCTAACATATTTTTGAACAAGCTTTTGATTTCGTGTTGCAAGTCAGTTGGAACCTTTAATGGAATACCATCAACAGTATGCACATGATCTATGTATTTTTCTAACGTTGGAAATGCATTTTGCAGTAATATGGCAGCATCTTCGTCTGCAATTTTTCTTATTATAATTGTATTACAAAAACCATATTTTTCTTGTTTTTTATCTATTATCTTTCTATATTTACCTATTTTAGAACTTATTGGTATAAACCACAAAATATCTTTATCTTTAATAGTAAAATAAGTTGGTCTCTTTTTACCCTTCTCATGATTTTGCATTAGATTTTCATCATTTACTATATCAAAGTATACATCTTTTATATGATATAAATATCCTGTTTTAATTTCCATATGCATCATCTCCGTAAAAATTATATCATAAAACAAAAGAAAACTCCATCTTACGATGAAGTTATTCTACATTTTCAACCAGGATCATTTATTAGTCGCACCACCTGGAAGCGAAAAACATTGTCGCCTGGAATCATTTATTATTCGCACCATCCAGAAGCGAAAAACATTTTCACATTTTTCAGTGCAATATAAATATACTATATTTTTATGAAAATGTCAATTAGTATACATTTATATTATATTCATTTTTCTAAGTAACAATTCATTTTATATTCACTTATTGTTCGTTTTGATTTATTTCTTCTACTAATTTATCATTAGTTGATTCCCCATCAGTTAATTTTTTTATTAATATTGCTTCATCACCTATTCTGATTGTTTTATCACTAGTTCCCGATATATCTGTTGGCTCAACATTCATTTTTTTTTGTTTGGTAGAAAAAAGTGAATTTGATAATAATGTAGGTAAATATGTTGAGACATATGTAGTTTCACATATACACATTTTTTCATATACTTTTGCTACTTTTAACTTATCCTTAACAATGTCAAACTTGCCTAAGTCTTCTTTTGTTAAAGGATCAAAAATAGTCTCGCTTTTCCCATGAATCTCCATTAAATCTCCAACTTCAACATTATTATCACTTCCACCGTTAATTATTAATGATGTATCGTCTATGATTTTTACTACTCTAAACTGATTATTCATTATTTTCACCTTCCTTTGTTTTTCCATTAATAAAATTAGTGATTAATTCCTTTTTAAGATTAGTTCTTTCCTCTTTTGTTAAATCATTATAGCATAACAATAATCCAATTACCTTATTTGAAAATTCGCGAAGAAGTTCATTATTATATTGTTCTTGCTTTAATTCCATAATATTATCTTTATAATTCTGAGCCAGTGCTTGATTTTTACTATACAACTCCTCGTATTTTTTATAAAGTTTTTTTACTTTCATACAATATTTTATTGAATTAACAATTAATATAATCACTATAAAAGGTATCACAATATATAATATTTTTTCCAAGTCGTCCAGCTTATTCCAAAAACTAAATATTGCAATAAATGGTATGACTGTGAGAATAATATTTATTATATCAAAAGTAAAAAAATTTGGATTACTCTCTTTTTGCATTATACCACCTACTTCATCAAATCAACTAAATTAATTATACCACGAAATACTAATTTTTTTACTTAATTATTGTTTGTTTAAGTTAGCATTATATTTTTTATTACAAAAAAGCTATTTCTAAAAAAGACCAAGATTTTGAAATCTTAGTCTAATTTATATATAAATATCAATTATAATAG
>CALVON010000013.1 GCA_944350315.1 uncultured Bacilli bacterium
TATAATTGCTTGTAATGATTATTATAGTAAACAAAATTCTATTAAAATTAGAAATGTTTTAAATGAAAAAAGAAAAAGTGGTAAATTTGTAGGAAGTCTTCCATGCTATGGATATATGAGAGATCCAGAAGATAAAGGACATCTAATTCCTAATCCAGAAACTGCTCCAATTGTTAAAAAAATATTTAAGTGGCGAGCAGATGGTATTGGACCTACTGAAATAGCAAATAGACTCAATAAAGCACATGTAGCTACGCCTAGTCGCTATAAAAAGACTAATGATTCAGCTAGATTAATCGATAGAGATAATTGGAATATTTCCACAGTAAAAAAGATTTTAATTAATAGAATTTATACAGGAGATTTAGTTCAACACACTCAAACTAAAGTAAGTTATAAATCCAAAAAGAAAATAACATTGGATGAAAAATTATGGATAGTGGTAGAAAATACTCATGAACCTTTAGTCGATAAAGACACTTTTGATTATGTTAATAATTTAAGGAAAAGAAATACTAGAAACTATGAAATAAAAACAGATAGAGAAAAAAGGTTACTAGAAGGTAAATTATTTTGTAAGGAATGTGGAAATAGGCTTACTGTACTTTATAGAAAAAAACAAGATTACTGGTCAGTTAATTGTAATAGATATTCAAGAGATCCAGTTAGAGGCAGATGTTATTCACATTTTTATCCATATAACTATCTAGAAGAACAAGTGTTAGAACAAATAAATAAATCTGTTTCTAAGTTAATGAAAGAATTAGATTTAAAACAATTAAATGATGAAGTTGTCAAAAATGTCCATAAGGAAACTAATAACATAGACAATGTTATCAAAAATTTGGAAATAGAAAAAGAAAAAATAACTAAGAGAATTACAACTTTATATAATGATAGATGTGATGGAGTAATATCTACTGAAACTTATAAAGAACTGGCTAAGGAGTCCGAAACTAAATTAAAAGAAATAAATGATTTAATTGACAATGAAAATATAAAAAAATATAAAATAAAAAATAAGGTCAATGTTTTACCAGACTACACTAAAAAGATAAAGAAACTATTGGATTTAAATAAACCTAAAAAAGAATTAATAGATACATTAATAGATAAAATAGTTATTGATAAAGATAGAAACATTACTATATATTTTAAATATGATTTTATATCTCGAATGAAATTTAAATATATGGAAAAAAATAAAGTAAGAAATCCGTATGGAAGAAAAGGAAAAAGTAAGTAAAATCACTTCTTTTCTGATATAATATATTTGAAAGGAGGTGAAAGGTGTCAACTGTGTATGAAGCACTAGAACCTATTGTTAGTAGTATTGATTTTAATTCTGAAATAGAAAAGGATATATTTCAAAATAGAGCTATTAAATTTTTAAGAAATGATTTAAACTGTAATAATCAAAAAGAACTTATAAAAATTATTTCTAAAATAAACTGGTTTAATACAAAACAGATAAATGATTTTATAATAAGAAATATAAAAAAAATATTAAACAACAATATAATCATTTTTCAATTCAAAGACAAAGTTACAAGCAGTTCTAATACTATGATATCTTTCATCTCTAATGAGGGTATGTGCGAAGATAATCAAGTTTTATCAAAAGAAGATATACTTAATAATGATTTAAGTATGTTTGATGGTCTTTTAATGTTAGATGATTATTTAGGTAGTGGGGATACAATAATTGATAATTTAATTCAAATTGTTGAAAAAGTAGAAACCAAAAAAATTTATATTGTTGTCTATGCTGCACAGAATTTGGCAATAGAAAGATTAGAAATTTTCCGGAAGGAAAATGATTTAGATTTAGAAATAATATATAAAGAAAGACTAGATACTTATATTGAATATTTAGAACATAAAACGCAAGATTATGTAAATACTATTTGCAGTTTATGTTCTGAACCTGATTTTAAATTAGGTTGGAAAAATACTGGAGCTTTAGTTGCAATTAATATGTGTTCCCCTAATAATAATATATCGATGATATGGAACAGTCATATTAATTATAATGGTAATAGATGGATACCATTATTAAGTAGAGAATTGAATCTTGAGGCATGGAACAAAAAAAATAAATATATTATAAAGAAAAATACAATGCTTTTAAAAGAATGTTATAAAAAAAATTATAAAACAAATTTTGAAAGATACAATATTTCTTATCCAGAATTTGAGTTTTTAGTTTATTCATATGGATGTTATTTTCCACCACAAGAATTAATTAAAAATGACTACTTTCAAACCATTGATGAATTTCAAAATTTTATTGAAAATTTATTAAATAATAAATTAATAGAATTAAAGAATAATTATATTATAATTTCAAATCAAAACTTATATAATTTAATTGGTAAAGTAATAAAGGAAGTATATAATAAAAATAATAGTTTTAAAAAAGAAACAAGTCTAACAATAGATAAATAAATTTTAGGAATAGCAAACGAGTCGTTTGCAATATAATTAGGTTTCTAGAATATGATGTTATAAACAATAAATTTCGCTTAGACTCAATTTATGTTCATAACATCATAATATAAAATAATATAAAATATTCGCAAAGCAAATGCTTTTGCGTTGTGATTATTTTATATTATGATGAGTAGTTTCAAGTTGATAGCTAAAATTTATGAGTAAAAAAAGTATTTATGAACATTATAAAACAAAAATTTTAAATAATGATAACTATACAGATGAGAAGAAGAAACAATATTTAGAACAAATAAAGATATTGGAAACAAAAAATAGTGAAATTATATTAAATACATATCATTTTTCAAATTTAGTTGGTATAAAATGGAAAACTTTAAAAAAAATAATAGATGATACAGATAAATTTTATTATAATTTTCAAATATCTAAAAAAACTGGTGGTAAAAGAACTATAAATGTTCCTAATAGATCCTTAGAAATTTGTCAGAAATATATAAAGGAAAAAATACTTGATAATGTGGTATTGCATTCATCTGCACATGGATTTGCGAATAATAAATCAATTATTACTAATGCCAAAGAGCATATTAATAATGAGATGATATTGAATATTGATTTAAAAGATTTTTTTCCAAGTATTTCAAGAAAAAAAGTTTTTTATGTATTTAATAAAATATGTGGTTATGATAATTCGTTATCTCATTGTTTAACCAATTTAGTAATGTATAAAAACGGACTACCACAAGGTGCTTGTACTAGTCCAATAATCTCTAATATAGTAACATTTAAACTAGATTTAAGATTAAAAAAGTTATCAGATAAGTTAGGCATTAATTACTCAAGATATGCCGATGACATAACTTTTTCCGGTGATAAAAATACAATAAATTCAAAATTTTTATTTTTTGTAAAATCAATTATTAATGAATGTGGTTATCAGATTAATGATAAAAAAACGAGATTTGAATCAAAATATGGAAGACAAGAAGTTACAGGATTAATAGTTAATAATGGTAAAGTTTCAATTCCAAAGCGGTACTTACAAAATCTTAGAAAAGATTTATACTATATAAAAAAATACGGTATAGAAGAACATAAAAAAAGAAATAATATATATAATGCTTTTTATCAAGAACATATTAAAGGGCAAATAATGTTTGTATATTCTGTTGACAAAAATAAAGGTATAAAATTATTAAAAGAATATAATTTGATTTTTGAAAATAATAACTAATGGTAACTAAACTCACCAGGTGGCGAAGGAGCAGAAGTAATTTATGCACTTCGAAATAGTTCAAATTTGGCAAATTCTATTCTTAAAAATATAGGGAATACTGGTCAAAAAACTAGAAGAGTATATCAAAAAAGATTACCAAGCGATTCATCTAAAGATTATTATTATATGCTTAGAGATACGGGAAATACAGAATCTTTAATAGTTGAATATGGATTTATAGATAATAGTAATGATTTGAGTTTTTTGAAAGATAATTATAAAGACTTGGCAGAAAGTGTTATAAAAGCTATTTTGGAATATAAAAAAATTCCTTACTATCCACCGGAAACAGTTGTTACGGACACTTATAAAGTACAATCTGGTGATACATTATATTCAATTGCTAAAAAACTAGATACAACGGTAAACGAATTAAAAGAAATTAATAATTTGTCTTCTAATCTGCTTTCAATTGGGCAAATATTAAAGATTCCAACTAAAAATGTTGATGTTGGAGAAACAGATGTTTATCAAGTAAAAAAAGGAGATACATTGTATTCGATTGCCAAAAAATATAATATAAGTGTTGATGAATTAAAAACTATTAATAAATTAACCAGTAATTCATTATCAATAGGTCAATTATTAAATGTTCCGAGTGGATTATCATCTGTTAATTCATATATTGTTTCTAATGGTGATACATTATATTCAATTGCAAAAAAATTTGATACAACAATAGGCGAGTTAAAGGAAATTAATAATTTATCATCAAATATGATAACTGTAGGTCAAAAATTAATTATTCCGTTAGGAGAAGAAACAATCTATGTGGTGCAATCAGGGGATACTCTTTATGGTATTGCAAAAAAATTTAATACTACTATTGAAGATTTGAAAAAGTTAAATGGGTTAAATAATGATATTTTATCTGTAGGTAAAATATTAATAGTTAAAGCAGTTTAAGTTAAAATATTATTGAAAAATCAAGGACTTTATAAGAAAGTTTAGTCCTTGATTTTTTATAATTATATACTAATTAATCTTAGTAATTGATACACACGCAGAATATAAATCATTAGGTACTAAGTCAAAATCTATTCCTGATGCATTTATGAATCTATAGCTAGCTCCAGGTAGTGCATCAAAAATTGCATTACCATTTATAGTTCCCGTATCACAACAAGTTAATTTATTATGAGTTGATGAATGAGCTATTAATACATCGTTTGGCCAAAATTGATGGAATTCAATGCTTAATGGTCTTGGTTCACAATCGGAATATTTAGTATTTTTATTTTTTACATTTGCCCACCAATGTATAATATAAGTTCCTTTTTCTGGAATATAAAAATCTCCGGTAGCAGAATTGTATGTTATTTTTTTTGAAAGATTAGTGGTTTGGAAAAGAAGAGGATTGTTATTTGGAACAGTAGAGTTTGTTTCATCATGTACCATAGCAAAACTGTCGAGAACTGATGAATCACCAGCAGGTCCGGTAGGTCCAGTAGCACCGGTAGCACCTTGAGGTCCGGTAGGTCCTGCAATTCCAGTAGCACCATTTTCTCCAGTTTTGCCTTGAGGTCCGGTTGCTCCTTGAGGTCCAGTGCAACCAGTACAACCGCATGGTCCTTGGGGCCCAGTAGGACCAGTAGGGCCTGTAGGTCCAGTACAATTATTTGATAAACATTTTATGACTTTACATAAACAAGTATCTTGTTCTTCATCAATGGTAGTTTCTATATTTATATTATCGTCCATTTATATTACTCCTTTCAATATATAATATGTGGTTATTATTTTTTTGAATGAGCTCATATATTATAATTTGCATAATAAAAATATAGTATTGTTAATTTACTATATTTTAATATTAATTAATTTATTTTTTGTTTTGAAGAAATTCAATTATTTTTTTTTGATTTTTTTCAATATTAATAATTCTATCGTGTAGCTCTTCAAGTATTAATTCACTTTTTAAGTCTGTTTTGTAATCATTTTTCCCACGTATACTGTCTTTTTTGGTTTGTCTATTTTGACTCATCATAATTATTGGAGCTTGAAGTGATGCGATGCATGATAGTAATAGATTCAATAAAATAAATGGATATGGGTCAACGTTTTTTAAAATATAAATATTTAATATAATCCATAAAATTAAAAATAGTGTAAATATAATTATGAATGTCCAACTTCCCGCAATAGCTGTTACTTTGTCAGCAACTTTTTCACCTATTGTTAATTTATCATTACTTTCTTTATTAGTGTCGACAGTAATGGGCTCATTAACTAATATTTCTATTAATTCATCATAGCTTTCTGTTTCTAGTTCTTTATTATTTAGTAGCATTTTTACTAATTCTTTTTTATTTTTCACAATAATTTCCTTTCATTAAAATAATAAAAAATAGTTATTTTTATAACCATTTTTTATTATTTCATTTTTTTATTTATTTCTGTAGTATTTTTCCATATCATTATTATCATTAGCGAACTTTCATATATTATTCTTAAGAAAACGTTTCCTAGAACAAGATATAGTAAGAATCCGACAAAACTTGTGCTAATTACATTGAACGATGTTAAAGTAATAAAAATAGCAAATATTGCATATGTAATTTTTAAAATAACTTCTAATAATAACTTTTTAAAATTTAAAAAATCTTTTAGCCAAATTAAAAATTTATTATTTAATTTTTCTTTTTTATTTGTAAAAAGAAAATATACTAAAAAACCTCCAATAATTGCTAATAAAACAGAAACAATCGTCCAAACTACAGAACCGGCATACCCTGTTGTGACAGTTGGGGTGTAATAAGAATTTAAACCATACATATAAAATACTCCTTTCATTAATAATAATATCATATTTGTTTGAAAAATTGAATAAAAAATTATATTTTTTTGAAAAATATAATTGTAATTTTATATATATAAACTTTTAGTTGATAACTTAATAAAATTTATATTTTTTCAAAGATTTATGGTCTAAGATTGTTACTTTGTTCATATATTTTGTTAATTTACTTAATTTACTGTTTGTCTTTTCTTTATCTACCCATTTAAACATTTGTATTAACATTTTTAAATTTGTTTTATATGGAGCTTTTTCTATCTTTAAATTTTGTTTTATCCATCTTTTTAACACTCTATAATATAATATTCTTTTTTTAAAATTTAGATAAATTATTTTGTCAGCATATTCAAGTCCCTTATCAAATATATTTTTACCAACATTTTCAATTATCCAGTTTTCTTGTTTTATAATTTCATTAAAAATTGTTGTTATTTCTTTTTTTGCTCTTTTACTATCTGGGCCTTTATCGTTCTTTTTCCAAATAATGTTATCTAATTCATAGTATGGGATATTCAATTCATAAGAAATTTTTTTAGCAAGCGTGCTTTTTCCGCTTCCTACGGCACCTAGTATATAAATTTTTGTCATAAATTCTCCTTAAATGAATTTGTTATTTTTATATTTTTAGCTATTAAAAAACAAAAAATTTGTTATATTTTAACTATATTATATTATATCATATTTTGTGTTATACAAATATTTAATTTTGTATAAAGCAGAAATTATAGTATAATATGTATGGGGTGAAGAAATGCAATATAGTATTTCAAGTATTAATAATATAAAAGGTAAAAGTAAAAAAATTAAAAATAAGATATATTATTTAAATAAATTATTGTTAAAACAGAACGAAAAAGTTTCATATGCTTATAAGAATTTAGTTACAGGTGATATGTTTTCATTTAATATAGATGTTTGTTTTTATAGTGCTAGTTCTATAAAATTTTTGGTATGTTTATATATTTATGAACAGGCAGAAAATAATGTGAGTTTACTAGATACAAAAATAAAATTATTACCTGAAGATTTTAAGAGTGGAAGTGGTATATTAAAAGATAATTTAGATATAGTTGAGTATACGGTAAGAGATTTAATTTATTATACTTTAAAAGAAAGTGATAATACTGCTTATATAAAACTTGTTAAATTTGTAACTAAAGAAAAACTGCGTGAATATGGGTTGTCATTAGGAGCTATTCATACTATGGAAGGAAAGGATGAATTTGGAATAATAAATGCTAGTGATATGTTAGTATATTTATCGCATATAGCTGATTATTTTAGTAAAAATACTATTCTTAGTAATGAGTTAAAAAACAATATGTTAGATCCTTCTTATCAAATTATTAAAAGTAAGAATGTTGGAAATAATAAATTTGTAAGAAAATATGGTTCTTTTGGTATTGCTTTTCATGAAGTGGGCATAGTATATGATAAAAATCCTTATATTTTAGTTATATTGACGCAAAAAAATGAGCTTTCTGATAAAAGAAAAATAAAATATGTTAATAAAGTTGCTAAAAAAATAAATAAAATACATGAATTATTAAGAAGGTAGGAGATATTATGATAAAAATAGGTTTAGTTTCTACGACTAAGATATATGATGAAAATAATCCGTTTTCTGACGTAGAAGCTTTTTATAATGTTTATGTAAGAAAAATTTATGAGGTTGGTGCTATTCCAGTAGGAATTTTATTAAATAATAGAAAGCTAAATGTTGAAAGTTTAGAAATGTGTGATGCTTTTATAATTGGTGGAGGTAATAAAATAGAACCATGCTTTTTGGAATTAATAAATTATGCAACTGTAAATAATATTCCATTGCTTGGGATATGTTTAGGGATGCAAGCGATAGCAATTTATTCTTATTTAGAAACATTACTGATTGAAAAAAAGAAAGAGCTAACTATTGGTAATTTTGATGAAGAATTTGAAATAGCTAAGAAAAATAATACAATATTTTTATATCCAATTGATAATCATTATAAAGAAAAGGTTACGAAATATAATTATAATGTTAATAAACACTTAGTTAAGGTTGATGTAAGTTCTAAATTGTATTCAATTTTTGAGAAAAATAGTTTAGATGTAATTAGTATGCATCATTATGCTGTAAAAAAATATGGAAAGAGTGTAATGATTAATTGTAAATGTGATGATGTAATTGAAGGATTGGAGTATAAAAATAAAGACTTATTTATTTTAGGAGTACAGTGGCATCCAGAATTAGAAATTGAAAATAATGCTATATTTAAAAGATTAGTTGAAGAAGCTGAAAAAAGAAAATTAAATTTATAATAAAAAGTTTTAATATTTTAATTTTAGATTACATTTCATTTTATCTTTAGTAGTTTATTAATTATACTTAGTTAATAATTTTTATTATTTAAGAGTATAGTTTCATATATTACATATTAAAATGTAAAATTAATTGGGGGAATAATTATGGAAAAATATGTACTTAGTAAGATGTCTGATAAAAATTTTTCAAAAGCTGTAATGGCTATATATATGCAGACGGCATATAATCATAGTCAATATCCGGGATATTTAAATTGGTTTTATACAGTAAATTTGCCTAGAATACTAGCTAAAAAAGGAGAAATTATTTTTTATCTTGACGGGCTAGAAGTAGTTAGTTTAGCAACATTGAAAAAGACTGATGAGAAAAAGATATGTACTTTGCTTGTAAATGAAGATTATCAAAAGAGAGGATATAGTAAGCAAATATTAGAAGATTCTTTTGATTATTTAGATACTGATAAACCATTAATAACAATTCCTACTAGTCGATTAGATGAATTTAGGGGAATAATATCTGCATATGATTGGCAAGAAACTTCTAGAACAAATGAGTATTATAGCGAAGAAGTTATATTTAATTCCCCAAAATCATTAAAAAAAATAAAATAATAAGATAATCTGTGATTTGTCAATATAGAAATTATTTTAGAAAGAAAAAATATTTATTAATTAAATGAAAGAAGGTTAGAAAGTATTATTAGGTAAATAAATATTTTGTAATAAAAAAACGATTTTTCTCTTATAAAACAAAGGAAAAATCGAAATTTTTTCTGGCAGGGGATGAGAGAATCGAACTCCCAACAGTGGTTTTGGAGACCATTATTATACCATTTAACTAATCCCCTATTTTTGCTTGCATATATAATTTAACATAAAATAAAAAAAATGGCAATATTTTATCAATAAAATATTATAAAATCATATAATAAAGTAGGTGAATGTATGATAGTAAAATATACTGATAAAGAAATGGAACTTTTAGCAAGACTTATGAGAGCGGAAGCTTTAGGAGAGGGAAATTTAGGAATGTTGATGGTAGGAAATGTGGGAGTTAATAGGGTTATTGCTAATTGTTTAACTTTTAAAGATATAACATCAGTTTATAAAATGATATATCAAAATCCTGGCGGTTTTTCGGGAACAAATAGTTCTTTATTTTATGGTAACCCTACGGAAAAAGAAAAACTCCTTGCGAAAAAAGTTTTGCGAGGAGAATATTTTTATCCAGCGACGAATGCTCTTTGGTTTTATGCTCCAACTGCCGGTACTTCATGTTCAAAGACATGGTGGGATCAAAGTTTTGCAGGTCAATATAAAAATCATTGTTTTTATAATCCTGATCCTGGAGTTTGTAGAGAGTTACATTAAATATTTAATGTTTCTTTTTTGTTTTTTGGGTGTCTTTTTAAAAAATCAGTAATTATTTTTTTTATTTCTTCTTTTCTTTTACCTCTAAAACAGTCATGTGTAACTTCATCAATATTAACTAAGGTTGTTGACTTTAAAGTGATATTATTATAGACATAATCTGTTCCTTCTTGAGGTACTACTGTGTCATCTGTACCATGAATTATTAAGGTTGGACAGGTAATTTTTGCTATATATTCTTCACAATAATTTATCAATTTGGTAAATTCTAACATCGTTGATATTGGCGTTTTACTTATTCTCTCAATTACTATTTCTGTACCCATTTTTCTAAATAGTTCTGGCATATTTTTAATAGTTTGACTTATATTTTTTATATTTATTTTACCATCTTTAAAGTAAAAATATCTAAAAGCAGGGGCTACTAAAACTAATTTTTTAACTTCTTTATATTTTGAAGCTAGATATGTGGCAATTACTCCGCCCATACTGTGACCTATTACGTATATGCATTTATATTTATTTTCTATAAGAAATAAAATTTGTTTTTCAGCTTCTTCTAGCCACTGAGTATATTTAACATTTTTGACAATTAATTTATCATGTCCAGGAAGAGTAAAAGTAAAAACGTCAAAGTTTTTGTTAATTTGTAATTCATTTGGGAAATTGTTATAATCATAAGTTCCGCCAACAAAACCATGAATAAAGAGAATTGCTTTTTTTCTTTTAAATAACATATAATCACCAACTTAATTATATCATTTATATAATGTTATGTAAATTAATGTTTTATTTTTTGATCAATATAAATTTTTATGGAAATTATTACATAAAAAATTATAAGAACCATTGTTATATATGGAAAAATAGTTTGAACATAATTATAGTAAATAGTATTATTTTTAAATATAACGTTAGTTATTGTTATTATTAAAATACCTATTATAATATTGAAAATATTTTTTTGGGTATTATTTTTTGATTTAAAGTTTGTACTCAGATAGTAAATTATTAGTGTTAAATATATATAATTACCAATTATCCATTGATTAGCAACAATATTTTCAATTCTTTGTAAAAATCCCCATAGGGTTACTTTTTTTAATACCATATATTCTGGATATTCAAAAATTTTAACTAATTCTATTCCTAAAACACTATATGTAGTAAATATTACGAGGAATGATACTATAAAAGCCAGAATATAAGTTTTAATAATATCTTTGTTATATGTATTTTCACTTGATACTAATGATTTTGGAATTGACAGAGTGATTATTATAGGAAATATATTAATACTTGAAAGTTTTAAGGCAGAAAGAAAAATATTGTCTGTATTTTCTTTTAGTACTGGTAGTAAATTACTAATATTAATATTGCTTGATAGTGAAAAAAAGCTTAATAGAAATAGAGTAAAATTTATAATTAATAGTAAAAAACTAACTTTTGTAATGGAGTTTATACCTTTACTATTATGGTATATTGCTAAGGTTAATAAAATTATTCCAATCATTATTTGAGAAGTTCTATATAATAGTTGTGAGGTAATAAAATTATTAGAATTATAAAGTAGGAAAATTCCAATGACAAGAGCAATTATTGATATTAAAAAGTTAATAATTTTACCAGCTTTTTTAAATAATATATTTATTTTTTCGTTTAGTGGGTGAGTAGTACTAAAATTAGATATATACATATATAATGAAAGTGGAATAATGCCAATAATAAATGAAAGAATTATTACTATCCAACCATTTACACCAGTACTATTTTTTATAATGTTGATGTTTATTCCTAAATCCATTGTCACCATCTGAATAAAAATTAAAGAGGCTAATTCTAAATTGTTAATTTTTTTCATCTATTACCTCCAATATATTTCCTTTTGTTATTATAGATATATTGGTATTAATATTTACTTTGATTTTTTTGTATGTTTCTTCATACCAATTATTTTTTATATTTTGATAGGTGTTATAGTCATATTTATAGATTGTATCTAAAAAATTAAAAATGTCCGAATTATAATTATTTCTAATATTGTTAATATCTTTTTGAATGGATTCTTCTAGTTTATTTTCAAACAATTTTTCAATTTTTTTGATATTATCTTTTTCTTTTATATCAATATTGCAGTGTGATTCGTTAATATTTCCAGACATATTTATATCAATAGTTATTTCTTTATTTGTTATTTTAGTGGATGCAGAACTTTTAATAATTTCAATAGTTATATATTTTTTATCTTCACATTCATAAGTTAAAATAGTATTTTGTATATTATTTTTTAATATGTTATAGGTTATACTTTCATCTTTAGTTAAATATCCTTGTAGTTTATTGTCTTTAAATATTGCAATATTTCCTAGTTTGTATTTACTTTTTACTTGACTTTCTTCTGTATTTTCTAATTTTTCACCTTCTTCATCATGGTTAATAATTTCAATAGATGGTAAGGCAATTTCTAAATTTTTATTTAAATACATATTTACAAATTCATCAAATGTGACGGTGGCTGATGATCCCAAATATTTTTTATTGTTTTCCAAAGTTTCTTTGATACTTGATGAAGAAAGACTTTCTATTGGAGTTATAATATCTAAAATATTTTCATTTTTGCCAATTAAAACATAAAAATCGGTTCTTATTGCAGGATTACGAATATAAAAGTCTATTACTTCACTAATATTTTCTTTAGCAATTTTTTCATTAATTATTAATATTTGCATATGATTTGAATAAAGAAATTTTGGCGATTCAGTTGTTGTATTTCTGTATGCTTCCTGAATTGTTTTTCCTGTTCCAGTATATATAATAAATGGTGACTGTGTAATTGTTGTTTTGTCTGGTGCTTGTGGATTTACAACTTGTGATTTAACAACGTATTGATCATCTACTTTTTCTATTTCTGTTGCCGTTAGGATTGCTATTTCATTTAGTTCTTTATTGTCATAGCATCCTGTTAAGAGAAAAATAAAAAACAAAATTAAAATGATTTTTTTATTCATAATAATCCTCCGTTTTATTTTTTGTAATATTATCCGTTAAAATCGGATTTCTTTTTGTTATACTTTTTGTGGGAAATTTTATGATACTATCTTTTAGTCTGTTAAAATCTGGTGGAGCAAATGGGCTTAAGTAAGGCATCCCTAAAAAGTCATAACTAGATAGATTTATCAAAAATAAAATGAATACAATTAAGACACCATATAAACCTAAAATGGCTGCACCAATCATGAAAGCAATTCGATATATTCTTAGAGCGTTTGTAAATTCTGGTTCTGAAAAAATTAAAGATGAAATGGCGGTAATGGCTACAATAATAATCATAATTGGCGATACTATTCCTGCATTGACGGCAGCTTCTCCTAAAATTAATGCACCTACAATTGATATTGCTGAACTTGCAAAACTAGGTAATTTTAAATCGCTTTCTCTTAAAATTTCAAAAGCAAATATCATCAAGAGACACTCAGCAAATGTAGAGAAGGGGACATTTTTTCTTTGCGCAGCAATACTAATCAATAATTCTGTGGGAATAATTTCTTGGTTATATGTAATTAATGCAATATATATACCAGGTGTTAGTAAGGTAATAGCAAAGGTAATATATCTAATTATTCTAGTAATTGATACATTTATACTTTTGTTATAATCATCTTCTTCAGAAATAAAATTATCATTTAATGTTGCTGGAAGAACTAAGGCAAAAGGGTCATTGTCTACTAAAATAATTGCGTTTCCTAGTAGTAAATATCTTGCTGCTGTATATGGCTTTTCTGCACTGATGGTGTTTGGGAAAGGATTTTTATTTTCTTTTTCTATTAAGTTTCTTAAAATTCCAGATGCTATTATCCCATCTATATTAATTTTTTTTAACAATTTATCAATTTTATTTATTAATTCTTCTTTAGCAATAGTATTAATGTATAAAACGGCAACTTGTGTATCGGTATATTTTCCAAGACAATATTTTTTTATCCATAAATTATTGCTTTTAATTCTTCTTTTTATAAGACCAATATTTATCTCTATATTTTCAGTAAATGCATCTAGTGCGCCACGTGGAGTATTTTCAGTTGTTGGTGTAGTTATACTTCGTGAAAGATTTTTTCTAGTTTCTAGAGCAATATATTTATTTTTAGATATTAAAATGATTGTAAAACCACTATTTAAGTAGTAGCATATATCTTTATAATTGGTAATTTCTTTATATTTAAAATTTGATATTTTATTTATTATATTTTGATATGTTGGAATTTTTATTTTGTTTAAACTTCTAATAACAAAGTCGCTAACTGAGTCAGATGATATAATGGTTTCATTAAAAATTATGTATATATTTTTATATAATATTTTTTTTCTTCTATATATTATACCGTCTTGATTATTAGTTTCTTTTTTTAATTTATTAATTATATTTTGCATAGAATTCACCATTTTTATTATGTGGTTTATTATAATTATTATGTAAAATTAAGGAACATTTTTAAGATTTTATTGAATAATATTTTTTAATGTGCTAAAATTTTTTAAAAGAGCATAATAATATTAAGTGATAATTTAAAATTTTATGTTTAACTAACTATAGAGAAAGGAATTAATTAAATATATGATTTTTTATTTAGTTAATTATATGAATATATGAGAAAAAATAAAAATATACACGATACAAAAAAATTAATAAGCGAAGAAAAAAGAAAAATCAAGATATTAAAAAAAGATTTGCGTAAGCAAAGAATCAATAAGTTTAAAGCAACTAAAGTTGGGAAGCTTCTATTTATTTTTAGTAATGAAAGAGAGGCTTATTCTTTTTCTGATTTATTTGTTGTAACACTTGTATCTTTAGTGGTTGGTGCTTTTGCTTGCTTTTCTATTTTTACTATTTTTACTGGTGGTAGAAATTATTTTAAACTTTCTCGTGATCTTGGAAAATTTTTTGATGTATATGATACTTTAACTGAAAATTATTATGGTGATGTATCTGTTGATGAACTTGTCGAAAGTGCTATTTCGGGAATGGTTTCTAGTGTTGGCGATGTTTATACTAGTTATGCTGATTCTGAATATACGGAATCTTTCAACGAATTAATTGATGGAAAATATGAAGGAATTGGTTGTACAATTCAGCAAATAGAGAAGGAAATTAAGGTGATTTCTATTTACGATGGAGGTCCAGCTGATAAGGCTGGGTTGAAGGTTAATGATATTATAAAATCTGTTGATGAATATGATGCAAATGAAATGGGGGCTACCGCATTATCCGAATATATTAAAAATGAAGCTACTAATGATATTAATATAGTGGTTTATAGAGATGGGGAAGAAATTTCTTTTAATTTGATTAGAGATGAAGTAGAAATACCAGTAGTTGAATCTAAGGTAATTAATGATAATGATGCCAAAATTGGATATTTAAAAATTTCTATATTTTCATCTGTTTCTTCTAATCAATTTGAAAAACGATTAGAGGAATTGGAAAAAGAAAATATTGATTCTTTGATAATAGATGTGAGGGATAATAGTGGTGGCTATTTGTCTTCAGTGACTGATATTGTAAGTTATTTAATGCCTAAAGGCGATGTAATATATAAAATACAAAAGAATGATAATATTGAAAGTGTTAAAGATAAAACTACTACAAAAAGAGAATATCCAATAGCAGTATTAGTTAATGGTAATAGTGCTTCAGCGTCAGAAATTTTAGCTGGTGCTATAAAAGATAGTTATGGAGGATTTGTAGTTGGAAATACGACATATGGTAAAGGAACTGTTCAGCAAGTTAAGAAGTTATCTGATGGTAGTATGATAAAATATACTGTTGAAAATTGGTTAACACCAAATGGTACTTGGATAGATGGAGAAGGAATTGTACCAACTCACTTAGTAGATTTAGATCAAGAATATTATGAAAATCCAATAGATGAAAACGATAAACAACTAAAAAAAGCAATTGAACTTGTTAGTAATTAACACACATTGTGCTTTTTTTTTACTTTTTTGGTAATTATTGCAACAAAATAAAAAAATTCTTTTTAACAATAGTATAATTAGTTTTTAGGAGGAATAGAGATGTTAAACGTAATTATATATGAAGATAATGCTGTTTTTATGCAGAAGAATATTAATAGTGTCAATAAGGCTTTAGCTAATTGTGATATTGATTATAGGATATTAAAATTTAATCAATATTCTTCAAAATTAGAAGATGCAATTTATCAAAAAGGTGTTAAGAAAATTTATATTATTGATGTAGAAATGGGCGATGTCTCTGGTCTTGAAATTGCTTCTAAAATACGTGAAGATGATTTTGAAAGCATAATTATTTTTGCTACTGCATTTGACAAATATCATAATGATGTTTTTTATTCAAGATTAATGGTACTTGATTTCATTTGTAAGTATCAAGGATATGAAGAACGACTTAAGGATGATATAATAGCAGCACTTAAAGTTTTATATAAAAAGAAAACTTTTATATTTATGTATAATCATGTAATATATCGTGTTCCATATAGTCATATTTGTTATATTGAAAAAGAACCATTAATTAAAAGATGTATTATACATACTTTAAATAATCGCTTTCACATAGTTAAACCAATTAACTGGTTAGAACAAGTTCTTGGTGCAAATTTTGTCAAAACTCATCAATCTTGTATTGTTAATATGGATAATGTAAAGAATATCGATTTTAGTACAAATGTTATAACTTTTAAAAATGGTGCTTCTACTAGCTTGTTAACAAATGATAAAAAGAAGGTGATACGAGAGTATGTTAAAGATAGTGAGTGATTTTTTAGGAACATTTTTGAATGTTTTAACTTGTATTGTTTTTTCGAAAATAGTTTTAAAAGATAAAATTGTTATAAAAAAATTACAAATTTTACTATTAATATTTTTGTTTTCTATTTTTTTACAAATTTTATGTTATTGCAATTTAATGTTTTTAAAAACTTCTATTTGTTTTTTTATGTATGCTAGCTTATTTAAAATCAGTTATTCGCTAGATAATATTAAGGTAATGATTTTGGATTTTTTTTACTTTGTTATATTAATTTTTTCTGATATATTATCAATAAAATTTTATTCTGTATTATTAGGGGAAGATGTTTTTTATAATATTATTGCTGGAAGTATTCTAGGGAATGTCGCTGTTTTATTTCCTGTAATTATTTTATCTTTTGGATTTAGAAACGTTATAAATAAGTTCTTAAATACTAAAGTTAAATATAAAATGATATTTGCATTATTGATTTCTTTCTGTTGTATTATTTCTTTATTTTATGAAACTTTTAAAATTGGGACTAGTTCAATAGATAAATTATTATTTATTTTTTATATAATAGTTGTTATTTTAATTTTATGTTATTGTTTTATTCAATTTTATGAGAATGAAAAACTAATAAATCAGTATGATAATTTACTTTCCTTTATAAAAAAATATGAAATTGAAATTGACAATCAAAGAATTCTAAGACATGAAAGTAAAAATCAATTGCTAACAATTAAATCTAAAATTATAGACAAAGAAAAAGAAGATGCAATTTTAAATTATATTGATGTAATTATTAATGACAGTAGAAAGGTAAATCATTCTGAATATGCAAAATTACAATATTTGCCTTCAAACGGAATTAAAGGCTTATTTTATTTTAAAATATCTTTGGCACAAGATAAAGGCATAACAGTTGATGTCAATATTTCTAAAAACATAGAAAATAGTCTTTTGAAAAAATTAAATAGTATAGAATTTAATCAAATTGGTAAGGTTTTAGGAGTTTATTTGGACAATGCTATTGAAGCGGCTGAAAAGGCAAATAAAAAAATGATTGGAATAGAGATATTTAAAAATAAAAATGAAATTATTTTTATAATATCAAATACATATAATTTAAACACGAGAAAATTTGGAAGAAGTTCTAAAGGAGAAGATCGAGGTTATGGATTATTACTCGTTAACAGCATATTAAATAGTAACGTTAGATTAAGTTCAATTACGGAAATTACTGAAGAACTATATACAAAAAAATTTATAATAAAATAAAAAGCAGTATATTTTTTAAATATACAACTTTATTAGTTATTAATATTGCTTATTTATTTACTAACGATTTTGGCATTTTTGCTTCATCACATATTAAAGTTGAGCATCCTTGTGTGCCAATTGTAGCAGCTAGAGAACCTAGTAATGCTAGTAAATTTGCTAACATAATTCAACCTCCTTTCATTCTTTTTTTCGTTGTCTATATATAATTGTAATTCTTATAGTTATTGTATGGTAATTTATATAATTTATATGTTATTGGAAGAATCATTATTGTTGCTTCAATTAATCCTATTACCATAAAATTTGTTAAAACATTGTTGTTTAAATATGTAATTAAACAGATTATTATAATGGTAGTTAAAATACTTAAAATTTTAAATTTTTTTCTTTTCTTTTTATTTATCAATGGCCTTTTTTCGGTATCTGCTGGGGCATATATTATTATTAGAATTAAACATAATATTGATAGTATTTCTTTAATTATTAAACTAATATTTAAATATATGGCTAAATATGTACCTCCAATAAATAACATTAGTGATGTTATTAGACAGGCAGTACTATTTTTAGCATGTAGTCCAAATACGAATAGTCTTATAATGTTATAAAATACAATCATTAATATAGTCTCTTTAAAAATATTTAAAATTTTTGCTAATAATAAGATAATAATAATTTTTGTGATAGTTAAGTATATTGATTCTAATCCATATTCAATTATTTCTAGTTGTTCACTATTTAAATGCTTTTTTTTATTTTTTATATAGTTCATGGAATTTGTTAATATTTTCTTTTTCAATTTTAACCACCGTGTTATATTTTAATATAAAAAAAATTGTTCTTTTATGTTGCCGAAAATAACTCTTGTTTTATGTTTTATTTTGCATATTGTTAACCTTTGGTTAAAATATCTTATTTTGTCAAACAAAAATATTTAATTTGTAATTGATTGTTATATTTGGTATAATTGTTTCGAGGTAGATAGTTATGTGCGGATTTGTAGGATTTATAGATAAAGAAAAAAATAAGAAAAAAGTTATTAAAGATATGGCAGATATAATTATTCACAGAGGACCAGATAGTGATGGATATTATGTTGACGATAATTGTGCACTTGGTTTTAGAAGATTATCGATAATTGATTTGGATGGTGGAACACAACCAATATATAATGAAGATAAATCTAAAGTTATAATATTTAATGGTGAAATTTATAATTATAAAGAAATTAAGAAAGATTTAATTAAAAAAGGGCATAAGTTTAGTACTGAATCAGATACAGAGGTAATTTTACATGGGTATGAGGAATATAACGAAGATATTTTAAGCAAGTTAAGAGGGATGTTTGCTTTTGTTATATATGATACTGCTAATAAATCATTATTTGGAGCACGCGATTTTTATGGAATTAAACCATTTTACTATTATAAAAATTCTGATGAATTTATCTTTGGTTCTGAGATAAAAAGCTTTTTAGGACATCCTAATTTTAAAAAAGAACTTAATAGAGATATGTTGAAACAGTATTTAACTTTTCAATATAGTGTTTTAGAAGATACTTTTTTTAAAAATGTTTATAAATTAATGCCTGGCCATTATTTTGTGTATAAAGACGGTAATTTAGATGTAAAAAAATATTATGAGATTAAATTTGAAAAAGATGATAGTAAAAATCTACAAGAATGGGAAGATATTATTAGAAAAGAACTTAATGAGTCTATTAAATATCATAAAATTAGTGATGTAGAAGTTGGAAGTTTTTTGTCTTCTGGTGTTGATTCTTCTATTATTGCAACGTTGAGTGATGTTGATAAAACTTTTACTGTTGGGTATGAAAATAAAAAATATAGTGAAATTGATTATGCAAAAGATTTAAGTAAAAAAATCAATGTAAAAAATGTTAGTAAGAAAATAAGTAAGGAAGAATACTTTAATAAATTTCCATTGATTCAATATTATATGGATGAGCCCCTTGCGGATCCTTCTGCAGTTGCTTTATATTTTGTGGCTAATATAGCTAGTAAACATGTAAAAGTGGCATTATCAGGGGAAGGCGCGGATGAAATATTTGGAGGATATAATATTTATCATGAACCTTATTCAGTTAGTTGGTATAATAAAATTCCTTACCCTATGAGAAAGTTGATTGGGTTTTTGGCATATCCTTTAAGAAATCATACTGGGTTTAACTTTTTGATTAGAAGAAGTAAAAAATTAGAAGATAGATATGTAGGTAATGCTTTTATATTTGATCCTAGAGAATCTAATAAAATTTTAAATTATAACGATAAGAATAATTTTAAAAAATTGACAAGACCTTATTATGATAAAATTAGGGATTATGATGATGTGTCTAAAATGCAATATATTGATTTTAATTTTTGGTTAATTGGTGATATTTTATTGAAGGCAGATAAGATGAGTATGGCTAATTCATTGGAAGTAAGAGTTCCGTTTTTAGATAGATGTTTGATTTCAAACGTAATTAATATTCCTAGTAAATATAAAATAGTTGGTAATGAAACGAAGTATGCATTTAGACAAGTATGTAAAGATGCATTAGAAGATAAGTGGGCTAATAAGAAAAAATTGGGATTTCCAGTACCAATAAGAGAATGGATCAAAGAAAAAGATGTTTATGATATGATATATGATGCTTTTAATAATTCTTTTGGTTTTTTCAAGACTAAAGAAATTCTTAAGCTATTAAGTGATCATAAAAAGGGAAAAAGGGATAATAGCAGAAAAATATGGACTATTTATACTTTCTTAATATGGTATCAAGAATATTTTGTGAAAAGGTGAGAGATGTATGGATAGTATAAATATTAATGAGTTAATAATTAAAATTGAAATTTTTTTCAAATCTTTAATAAATTTTAAATTAGAAAAACTATATTCGTAATAAAACTTTAAAAAAATAACTTGTAGCAATGTAAAGTTCTAAAAACAAATAATAATTTTCATTAACGTTGTTTTGTAAATGTTTTGATAAAGACAGTGCAATCTGTCTTTTTTCTTTACAAAAAATGAGGAGAATGCTATAATCTTATTATAAGTGAGGTAGTGATGATGGCTAAAAAAAAGCAAAAGAAGGAAAAACAAAAATTTGAATATAGTAATGAAATAACAGGGGTAATTTTAATATTATTTTCTTTAATAGGGATTCTTGGCTATGGAAGGGCTGGTAATTTTATTCGTAGCTTTTCAGTTTTTTTAGTTGGTATTGCTTATTTTTTCTTGCTTTTAGTTTTTTTATTACTAGGTTGTTATTTAATTGTTAAGAGAAAGAGTCCAAAAATGGTGTCAAGGACTTCTTTGGGAATATATTTAATTGTGGTTGCTTTATTAACTTTTTTTCATAAAGAATATCTTGATAAACTTGATGGGACAGAAGTAATTACGGAAACTTTTAAATCAGTTATGTTGTCATTTAAATCAGTTGATGTCATTAAAAATTGTGGCGGCGGTATGGTTGGTGCTGTTTTATCTTATGTTTTTGATTGGGCTTTTGATGATGGAATTATCATTGTAATTATTACTTTGATAATTTTGGGATTGATTTTGGCATTGAATAAATCATTATTTGATATGATTTCTAAGATAAAAATACCAAAATTAAAGAAATCTAGAGATACTGATAAAGTTGATAATGATGAACCTGAAATAGAAGATAAGAGAATTGTTATTTCTTCAATTGAGGAATTAACAAATAAGAAGGAAGAAGTAAAAGATGCAGATATACCAATAAAAAAGGTTAATGATGTTTCTTCTGATAAGGAAGATAGTATAGTAGAGGAAAAAGCAGTGATAAAAAATACAGATTATAAATTACCATCAATTAATATTCTTAAGACTGTCAAAAATATCAATAGTAAAGAAAATGAAGTAAATGCTAAGGCTAGTATTCAGAAATTAGAAGAAATTCTTAAGGTTTTTGAAATATCTGGGAAAATAGTTCAAGTAAATATAGGACCTACGGTTACACAATATGAGCTTGATTTAAAAGCAGGTACTAAAGTTAATAAATTGTTAGGAATTCAGCGTGAAATAGCTTTAGCTATGGCGGCCAAAGATGTAAGGATACAAGCACCAATACCTGGGAAGAACACAATTGGTATTGAATTACCTAATAAAGTTAATGCAAGTGTTTCTTTTAAGGAAGTTTTATTATCTATGCCTGAGGTTAATGAAAAGACTTTACTGGCTGTGGGGCTTGGAAAAGACATTATGGGAAAAGTTAAATGGTGTGAAATTAATGCTACTCCCCATTTATTAGTTGCTGGATCTACTGGTAGTGGTAAATCTGTTTGTATTAATTGTATTATTGCATCAATATTAATGCGTTGTAAGCCAGATCAAGTAAAACTTGTTTTAGTAGATCCTAAAAAAGTTGAATTTTCTATGTATAATGGAATTCCCCATTTACTTAGTCCTGTAGTAACGGATGCGAAGAAAGCTTCTATTGCTCTTAAAAATATAGTTGGTGAAATGGAAAGAAGATATGAATTATTAGAACATACTAAAAATAAAAATATTAATTCTTATAATAAATTTTGCGAAGCACATACTGAATATCAAAAATTACCATATATTGTGGTTATTATTGATGAGTTGGCAGATTTAATGTTAGTAGCCGCAAAGGAAGTAGAAGATTCAATAATGAGAATTACGCAAATGGCAAGAGCGGCCGGTATACATTTAATTGTAGCTACACAAAGGCCTTCAACAGATATAATTACGGGTGTTGTTAAAGCAAATATTCCTTCTAGGATAAGTTTTTCAGTTTCTTCACAGATTGATTCTAGAACTATTTTGGATATGGGCGGAGCAGAAAAACTATTAGGTAAAGGTGATATGCTGTTTTTACCAATGGGTGAGAGTGTTCCAATGAGAATACAAGGAGCATTTGTTTCAGAAGAAGAAATTCAAAAATTAGTAGATTATACGATTGGTCAACAAAAAGCTATTTATGATGAAACTTTAACTATTGATAAAAGTGGTAATAGTAATGATGAAAAAGTTTCTGATAGTGATGGCTATTCTTCTTCAGACGAATATGATGATCCAATTTACAATGAAGTTGTTGACTTTGCTGTAAGTGCTGGTAAAATAAGTGCTTCATTAATTCAAAGAAAGTTTAGACTTGGTTACAATAGGGCTGCAAGAATTATTGATTTACTTGAGGAAAGAGGAATAATTGGTCCACAAAATGGTTCTAAACCGAGAGAAGTTTTGGTGAAATTAGAAAAAAACAGCGATGATGAGTAAAACTATCAATTTTGTTTGATAGTTTTTATTACGAGATAAAGTATAAATAAATTTAAAATAATGGTAGGGAAAACAGTGTTAATAAAATTGTCGTTTCAGGTAATGAAAAATTATTTTATTTTTATTAAAGATGATATAGATTTTTTTTAATAAATTTGATACAATTCATATGGGTGAATAAATAATGAATCAACAAGAATTGTTTAATAAATATAATAATTTATCTAATATTGTAAGTGATATATGGAGGTCTCTTTGAATTAGATAATAAGATAAAGAGACTTAGTGAACTTAACAAGATCATAAATAGTGATAATTTTTGGCAAAATAGTGATAATGATAAAATTTTAAAAGAGTATAATTCTTTAAAAAATTTAGTAGATAATTTGACTAGAATTAAAAATAAAATTGATTCTAATACTGCTATACTACAAGATAGTGTTGATGATGAGATGCTTCAAGTTATTTATGATGAGTATGAAGAGATTTTTAGTGATGTTGAGAAATTTAGAATTAATACTTATTTATCGGGAAAATATGATAAGAATAATTGTATACTTGAAATTCATAGTGGTGCTGGCGGTACAGAGTCTTGTGATTGGGTAGAAATGCTTTATAGAATGTATACGAGATTTTTGACAAAAAGTGATTATAATTATATTGAAATTGATAAACAATATGGTGAAGAAGTTGGCCTTAAAAGTGTGATGATCAAAATATTGGGTGAGAATGCATATGGTTACTTTAAAGGAGAAAATGGGATTCATAGGTTAGTAAGAATAAGTCCATTTGATGCAAATAAGAGAAGACATACTACTTTTGCTTCAGTTGAAGTAATTCCTGAATTTGATAATAATGTTAATGTAGAAATAGATGAAAAAGATTTAAAAATTGACATTTTTAGAAGCAGTGGTCCTGGCGGACAGGGAGTAAATACGACTGATTCTGCAATTAGAATTACACATATACCTACTTCGATTGTGGTTTGTTGCCAAAATGAAAGAAGTCAGATTAGAAACAAGCAAATAGCAATGGAAGTTCTTAAAAATAAGTTGTATAAATTGGAATTAGAAAAGAAAAATTTAGAATTAAATGAAATTGTTGGAAATAAAAAAAGCATTGGTTTTGGGAATGCTAAAAGAAGTTATGTGATGTGTCCATATACTTTGGTTAAAGATAATGAATCAGGATATGAAAGTAGCAATATTAATAAAATTTTAGATGGGGAAATATTAGAGATGTTAGAAAAGAATATAAGGAGGTAGTGATGTTTTTTAAGCGTATTAGAGAAAGAAGAATTAATAAAATAATTGAAGCTGTAAATAAAAAAAATATTTTTAAAAGATATTTTATGTTGTTGTTTGGTTGTTTAATTGTGGCTTTTACTTTTAATTTGTTTTTTCTTAGATATAATATCGTTTGTTTTGGGGTTAGTGGGATATCAATAGTATTAGCAAAGTTTGGTGTGAATCCATCAATGTTTATATTAATTGCTAATATTGTTTTAATTGTTATTAGTTATTTCTTTTTAGGAATTAATGATGTAAAAAATCAGTTGGTTGGTGCTCTTATATATCCAATATTTGTGGAATTAACTTTAAAGATAACGGATTTAATTGATTTGAATGACTTGGAATTTATTATTATAGCAGTTATGGGTGGCATTTTAGCCGGTATTGGATATGGCTTGATATATAAGAGTGGTTATTCAACTGGTGGTACTGATGTAATTGGCAGTTTGATTTGTAAATATTCTAAAATATCTATGGGTAGTGCTATGATGTTTGTTAATGTTTCAATAATTGTTTTTGGAAAAATAGTATTCCCTTGGAAAATAGTGATGTACGCTATTGTTGTTGCTTATTTAATTTCTGTAGCAACAGATAAAATATTGCTTGGAATTTCTAATAGTAAGGCTTTTTATATAGTTGTTGATAAAGATAAAGACGATATAGTAAATGATTTTTTACTTTCTTTACCTGGGGTAGGAAGTACAATAATTGATGCTTCTGGTGGTTATTCTAACGACAAGCAAACACTAATTATGGCAGTTGCTCCCACAAAGATGTATTTTATTATTAAAGAGGGACTTAGAGAAATTGATAAAAATATATTTTATTTAGTGTGTGACTCTTATGAAGTTAGTAATAGGGATGAAGTTTATGAATAATTTTGATATAGCACATTTTATAAATAATTTATATAAGAAAAATTTTGGAAAAAGATTTTTTATGTTTGTTATGGGAATGCTCGTTTCAGCTTTAGCATTTAATTTATTTTATGAAAAATATAATGTTGTTCCGACAGGTAGCACGGGATTATCTTTATTAATTAGTGAATTTATTCCTTTTAATACTTCATTGATAGTACTTTTAGTAGGATTATTGTTTTTAATTTTAGGATTGGTTTTCTTTGGTTATAATTATGCATTTAAAATGTTGTTGGCAACGTTTGTTTATCCTTTTTTTATATCAGTAACGTTTCTATTTACTAGAGAAATAGATTTAGAAGATACATCTTTATTTTTAATTATGATTTTTGGTGGTGGATTGCTTGGATTTAGTTCAGGGTTGATTAGGAAAAGTCAATTTAATCAAGGAGGGTTTAATGTATTATTTGATTTGATGAATAAATATTTTCATATAAGCATAGGATTATCTAATTTGATAGTTAATGTAATATTGATTTTTGCTAGTGTTTTTGTTTATGGAATTGAGAGTGCTTTATATGCAATAGTTTCTTTAATAGTATCTTCTTATATTGTTGATAGGGTAATTATTGGTATTTCTGATAATAAGGTTTTTTATATTGTAACAAAGAGGCCATTAGAAGTTAGAGATTATGTTTTGGATAAGCTTCATTATTCGGTGACAGTGCTAAAAATAAGAGGAGGATACTCTAATAAAAAGAAGAAAATGCTTATGTGTGTTGTGCCAACTATTGAGTATGTTAAATTAAAAGAAATTATTAAAGAGATAGATAAAGATGCCTTTTTCTTGATTGTAGATACTTATGAATCTAGTATTAAAAAAAATTGTAAAAATATGTAAATTATAATAAAATTATTTAATATTATTTCTATATTTGTTATAATGTATGTTTGTAGAGGTAGGTGTTATTTGTGGATTTGATAAGGATTACCGATGTTCAAAAAACTTATAAAACAGGGACTGTTGCCCTTTATGATGTTGATTTAACTATTTCAAAGGGGGAATTTGTTTTTATAATTGGGGCTTCTGGTAGTGGAAAATCAACTTTAATTAAAATGCTATATCGAGAGGAAAAACCAGATAAAGGCTCTATAATGATAGGTGGTATTAATGTAGCAAAATTGAAAGATAGGAAGGTATATATTCTTAGAAGAAAGTTGGGAGTAGTTTTTCAAGATTTTAAGTTGTTGCCTAGATTAACAGTATATGAAAATGTTGCCTTTGCGATGGAAGTTTTTGGGTATGATAAAAAGAAGATTCACCATAGAGTGATGGAAGTTTTGGAATTAGTCGGGCTTAAAGGAAAAGTAAGACAATATCCTAATCAATTATCAGGCGGTGAACAGCAAAGGGTTGTAATTGCAAGAGCCATTGTAAATAATCCTAAACTTCTTATTTGTGATGAGCCAACTGGAAATTTAGATCCTGATACAAGTATGGGAATAATGAAAGTTTTAGATGATATTAATAAAATGGGAACAACAATAGTTATGACTACCCATAATAGAGATATTGTTAATACAATGAAAAAAAGAGTAGTTGTTCTTAATGAAGGTAAAATTATTCAGGATTATGAAAGAGGTAAGTATTATGAAGTTCTTTAGAGTTATTAAAAGATATTTTCGCGATGCTGGGAAAAGTGTTATCAGAAATTTTGCACTATCTCTTGCTTCAATATCATGTATAACTATTACCTTAATTGCAGTAGCTTCATCAATTGTTTTATCTTACAATGTAGAACAGATGACAAAGCATGTTAGTAGTAATATATCAATTGTTGTTTTTGTTGATAGTGAGGTGGATGAAGTTCAATTAGAGCAAATTAAAAATAATATTCAAAGATTAGATAATATTGATTCAATAACTTTTAAATCAAAGAAAGAATATGCGGAGGAAACTAAAGATTTAGATGATCGTTTTTCTTTGATAGTTGATAGTTGGACGGATGAAACTAATCCACTACTTGACAGTTATGAAGTAAAAGTTAAGGATATTAATTTGATAAAGGATACAGCAGATAAAATTAAAAAAATTGATAATGTTAAATCGGTTAACTTTGGAGAAGAGTATATTGAATCATTAATTACAATTCTTGGAATAATTGAAAAGATATGTATCGGAAGTGTTATAGCTTTAATTTTGGTTACAGCATTTTTAATAGCCAATACGATAAAATTAGCTATATTCTCTAGAAAAAATGAAATTGAGATAATGAGGTTGGTTGGTGCTTCTAATATGTCAATTAAGGTTCCATTTTTAATTGAAGGATCTTTTATTGGTTTTTTAGGTTCCATTATTCCAATAATCGTAATGGTTTATGGCTATAATTCTTTTTATAATTTCTTAGGTGGTAAATTATTTTCTTCTTCTTTAGGTAAATTAATTGAACCATATCCATTCTTGTTATGGAGTTCTGGACTACTTTTATTGATTGGATTATTAGTAGGAATGTTTGGTAGTTATAGAGCGGTAAAAAAATATTTAAAGATATAGGTGAATTTATGGTAAAAACTATTTTAATAAAATTGTCTGGTGAATCTTTGGCAGGAAATAAAAAATATGGATTGGATTTTGATTATATAAAAGAGATATGTTTAAGAATTAAAAATATTCATGATATGGGTGTTAGAGTAGCAATCGTTTGTGGTGGCGGTAATTTTCTTCGTGGAAGAGATGCTAAAGCAATGGATAGAGAACGGGCTGATTATGTAGGAATGTTAGCTACTGTTATGAATAGCTTGGTATTAAGAGATATGTTTATTCAAATTGGGTGTGAAGTTTATAACCAAAGTGGACTTGAGATCTCAATTATTGATAATATTGATAAAAAATTATCATTAAAGGCTTTAGATGAAAATAAAATAGTAATATTTGGTGGAGGGACTGGCAAGCCATTTTTCTCTACTGATACGGGAGCATCACTTCGGGCAGTTGATATAGGTGCGGATATTATAGTCAAATTAACAAATGTTGATGGTGTTTATGATAAAGACCCAAACAAATATAGTGATGCTGTGATGTATGATGAAATTACTTTTGATGATGTTTTAAAAAATAAATTAGGAATTATGGATATGGAAGCAATTGAGATGTGTCGTGATAATAATATTGAGATAGCAGTTATTAATATTAATATTTCAGATGGTTTAAATTATATAGTTGAAAATAAAAAAATTGGTACACGTGTAGTTTGTAAAAAAAAGCTATAAGGCAGAAACTTATAGCTTTTTATAAATATTTTTCATTTTTATGAACAAAATAATAAAAAAGTATTGATAATTATTATTTTTTGTTATATAATTAACTAGCAATGCCTGATTAGCTCAGTCGGTAGAGCACTCGGCTGTTAACCGATAGGTCGTAGGTTCGAGTCCTACATCAGGCGCCATTTGTGTTTATATAACGAACTTTAGTAGTTCGTTTTTTCTTTACTATAAAATTATTGTGTGCTAAAATATTATTGTATGGTAGGAGAAAAGAATATGATTGGGAAAATTTCAAGTATTAAGGATTCAAGAATATATGTTAATTTATCAATAAATGTTTATAATTCAACCAATTTATTAGGAAAAAATGTAATTTTTGATAATCGATTTGTTGGTGAAATAATAAATATGTCTAGTAGTATTGTTGAAATTAAATTAATTGGTGAATTTGTCAATAATGTATTTTTTTCTGGAAATATTATAATGCCTTCTTTTAATAGTGACTGTCGTTTAGCTACTGATAATGAAGTAAATATTATATATGGTGTTAGTGGTGATAACTGTATTAAACTAGGTAAGTCACTTGTATATAGTAATTATAATGTTTATGTAAATGTTAATTCTTTATTTTCCGGTCATTTTGCAATTTTTGGAAATACTGGTAGTGGTAAAAGTTATTTTTTAACAAGGTTATTACAAGGAATTTTTTATGATGCTAAAAAGTTACCCCTTAATCCTAATATATTTTTATTTGATGCATATGGAGAGTATCAACAAGCATTTAGTAATATTGGAAAAGTAAATAGTAATTTAAATTATCGCGTTATTACTACTAATTTAAGGGATAATAATTATGAAAAATTATTTATTCCGTTTTGGTTTTTAGGTGTTGATGATATTTGCTTGTTACTTAATGTTGATGATTTAAGACAAATTCCGATTGTCGAGAAGGCACTTAAATTAGTTTCTTATTTTTCCCGAGATGAATCTGTTGTAATTAATCAGAAAAATGATATTATTGCAAGATGCATTTTAGATATTATTTTTTCTTTAACTAATAGTAACGAAATACGTAATAAGGTTACTACAATTTTGACTAAGTTTAATACGAGCAATATAAATTTGGATATAAATCTTACTAAGGGAGGCTGGACAAGAACTATTAGGCAATGTCTATTTGTGGATAGTTCTGGAAAATTTGCTGATATTGAATCAGTAATAGAATATTTAGAGCAATTTTGTGTTGATGATTTTGAATTATCACTACCTGATGGTAGTTATATGTATTCGATAAAAGACTTTTATAATTCTTTAGAGTTTGCTTTAGTAAGTGAAGGGATTTATAGTAGTAGTAGTGTATTTGATTATGCTAATGTATTAAAGATTAGATTAAATTCGCTAATTAACAGTGATTATGTTAATTATTTTGAATGTAATAGGTATATGAGAAAGGCTGATTATATTAAATATTTATTGTATGATAGGAATAATAGAAAATATCAAATAGTCAATTTTAATATTAATTCAGTTGATGATAGATTTGCCAAAGTAATTGTAAAAATATATTCAAAAATGTTGTTTGATTTTATAACTAGTTTGCCTAATAGAGCTTCTATGCCATTTCATATTATACTAGAAGAAGCACATAGGTATGTTCAAAATGATGATGATGTTAAAATTATTGGATATAATATATTTGATAGGATAGCTAAAGAAGGCAGAAAATATGGAATTCTTTTGGGTATTATCAGTCAAAGACCGTCTGAGATAAGTGACACTATGATAAGTCAGTGTTCTAATTTTGCTATTTTTAAGATGTTTTATCAGATAGATATACAGTTTATATTAAATAGTATTCCATATGCAGATGTTTCTTTACTTGAGAAGATAAAAATGCTGCCTCCTGGGGTGTGTATGTTATTTGGTTCAGCATTTAAGTTGCCAATTTTAACAACAATTGATTTACCAAATCCACCACCACATAGTGATAATTGTGATATTAATAAAACATGGTATATTAATTAAAAGTATTAAGAAAGATATTTCATATTGTTTGAATTATCTTTCTTTTTGATATATAATATATCTAGGTGATTTAAATGTTATCAATAAAAAAATTAAATGTTTCTGTAGATGAAAAAGAAGTGTTAAATGATTTTAATTTGGATATTAAAGATGGTAGTATTCATGTAATAATGGGACCAAATGGTGTTGGTAAATCTACATTGTCTAGAGTTATTATGGGGGATAATAGATATAAGGTTACAAATGGTGAGATTATTTTTGCCGATGTTAATATTAATGAACTAACTCCTGATGTTAGAAGTAAAATGGGAATATTTTTAGCTATGCAAAATCCTCTTGAAATTGATGGTGTTAGTAATCAAGATTTTTTGAGGACGGCAATGTCTAGTCATGCTGGAAAAAATATTGGTCTTTATGATTTTATATTGAAGTGTGAAAAGGCTTCAGAAGAATTAAAAATGGATAAGTCTTTAATACACCGAACAGTTAATGTTGGGTTTTCTGGTGGAGAGAAAAAGAAGAACGAGGTTTTACAGATTAAATTATTAAATCCTAAATTTATTATTTTGGACGAATTGGATTCTGGATTGGATGTTGATAGTTTAAAAATTGTTGCTAAAAATATTTTAAGTTATAAAGAAGAAAAAAAAGATACATCTATATTAATTATTACTCATCTTTCTAAAATTTTAGAATATATAAAACCAGATTATGTACATGTGTTGATAGATGGAAAATTAGTTGCTACTGGTGATTATGATTTAGCTTTAGACATTGAAAAAAATGGATATAATAAGTATATTGATATGTCAAATGTTATTGTTAAGGAATGACTTTATGAATAAAATAAGAGTAAGTAAAAATAAAATTAGTAATTTTGATAATGATAAAGTGATTGTAGAAGGTAATACAATTAATTTTAATTATTCTGGTGAATATGAGATCGAATATGTAGATTGTAATGATATTTTTTTAATATTCAACATTAATGGATGCAATATAAAATTATGTGAGAGCAGTTTTGATAATAATATCTGTATTAAAAATACTTATAATATTAAAAAAGGGTATTTAGTAATTAATAAATTTTATAATAATAAAAGTGTTTCTGAAGAGTTGAATTTCAATTTGTATGAGTGTGAAGATAGAATTGATTATACGTTTTCTGATATATGTTTAGGTGAAGAAAAATATTTAATAAATATTAATCATAAAAATAAAAAGACTATTAGTAATATTAATAATCGTGCAATTTCATTAAAAAATAGTAAAATTAATTTTATTATTAATAGTAATGTTATAAAAGAGGGAATTGATTCTGTTTTAAATCAGAATACACGGATAGTTACATTAGATAATAGTGATGCTAAAATATGTCCTAATATGTTTATTGATTTAGATGATGTTTCGGCAAAACATGGTTCAGTTATTGGTACTTTTAATAATGAACAGATATTTTATTTGATGAGTAAAGGAATTAGTTATTATGATTCTTTAAAATTACTCATAAAAGGATGTTTATTATCTGATTTAGTTGTTGTAGCAGATAAAAAAATGAAGATTTTAGAAATAATTGACAGATATTGGAGGTGAATGATGAATAGAGAAGATTTTACAATACTTAATAATGGTAAATTAATTTACTTTGATAATGGTGCTACTACTTTGAAACCTGATTGTGTAAGAGATACTATTAATGATTATTACAATATATATACATCTAACATACATAGAGGAGATTATTCTAGTAGTTTAAAAGTAAGTGAATTATATGATAATTGTCGCGAAGAAGTTAGAGATTATATTAATGCTAAATATTGTTGTGAAATTATATTTACTTCAGGAGCAACGGAGTCATTAAATGATATTGTCTTTGGTTTTTTTAGGCATAATTTAAAAAAAGGTGATGAAGTATTAATTACGGAATCAGAGCATGCTTCAAATGTATTACCTTGGTTTATTTTACAGAAAGAAATGGGAATAGTTGTTAAATATATTTCTTTAAATGAAAATTATGAAGTAACAATTGATAATTTGCAAAAAGCAATTACTAATAAAACAAAAGTGGTTTCTTTAGCACATGTTACTAATGTTATTGGTGACGTTAGAGATATTAAGAATATTGCTAAAATATGTCATGAAAAGGATATTTTTGTTGTTGTAGATGCAGCTCAAAGTGCAGCTCATGAGAAAATTGATGTAGTAGATATGGATATAGATTTCTTGGCTTTTTCAGCACATAAAATGTACGGACCTACTGGAGTTGGTGTTTTATATGGTAAGTTTAATTTACTTAAAAAAATGATTCCTTGTAGATATGGTGGTGGAATGAATGCTATATTTAATAATGATGGATATGTTGAACTTAAAGATTTACCAGATAGATTAGAGGCGGGAACTCCTAATATTGAAGGCGTTTTAGGACTTTGTGAGTGTATAAAGTATATAAAGAAGATAGGACTTGAAAAAATTAACAAGTATGAACATGATTTAAGAAAATATTTAATTGATAGATTGAGTGAGTTAGATTTTATAACAGTATATAATAAAAATAATAATGGAATAATTGTATCTTTTAACATTAATGGGGTTTTTAGTCAAGATACAGCTATATATTTAGATAAATATAATATTTGTGTTAGAGCAGGAAATCATTGCGCTAAAATGGTAAAAAATGTTTTTAATGTAGCTAATACAGTTAGAGTTAGTTTGAGTTTTTATAACACAAAAGAAGAAGTTGATTTACTGATTAATGTTTTAAAAAATAGTAAAAATATTTGGGAGGAAATACTTTAGTGGATAATGATATTAAAAGAAGTATTATTTTAGATAATTATCAAGATAATAGTAATAGAATAATTCCTGATAATGTGAGTGAATATATTAAAATTAATAGTAATAATGATAGTTGTATTGATAATATTGATATATATGTAAAAATAAATGGTAATTTAATTGAAGATATAAAATATTATGGAGAAGCATGTGTTATTGCTATTTCAAGTACAAATATACTTAGAAACTTGTTAGTAGGAAAGACTTTTGATGAAGCAAAAAATATTTTAAGAAATTATTTTAACATGATAGAAGAAAAAGAATATGATAATCATTTATTAAAAGAGGCATGTGTTTATAGTGATATTTCTAAACAACCTTCTAGAAAAACATGTGCAACGTTATTTGCCAGAGGGATAAGTAAAATACTAAGTCAAAATGATAAATAGTTATAATACTGTTATTCATTTTGACTTTTTATGATATAATATTTTGTGGATGTGGTATATATGGATATGTATGTTGAATTAAGAGATAGGTATGATGAATTAGGAAAAGTATTAAAAAAGATTTATGATGTTAAGGGTAATAATAAAAAAAATTTATCTTTAGATCAGATGAATGAATGGCTTAAAGAGGTTGTTTTGTTTTATGAAAAATGTGGTATAAAATTGTCTTATGATAATTTTAAAGATTCTTTTAATGAAAATAATTCAATTTATAAAAAGAGAAATAATCGTGTTAATAAATATATGAAAGCTTTTTTTGATAATATAGATAATTTAGATAGTTATGATTTTTCTTTGGTTTTACTTTCATATGATGATGTTACAATAAAAGATGGTGATAATCCAATATTAGATGAAATTGTGGCAATGATTATTAATTTTAATAATAAGCATAAAAGGATATTTAATTTATTATTAGAGGAATTAAAAAGAAAATATAATGATTTGGAAATTGATAGTAGTTTTTTTACATATGATAAAATAGAAGATTTGTTGACGCTTATTACTCAGAGAATTGTTATTTTGTCAGAAAAGATAAATAAATTAAAAGAAGAAAGAAAAAAGAATGAGGATAAAGAGAAAGAAAAAAATAAATGTATTGAAAAGATTTATGAATTGTGTATGTCAATAACAGGTAATGATTATAGTGAGCGAAGTCTCGATGAGAAAAAACAAATGATGAATATGTTACCATATATTTTGGATTTAATTATTAAGATGAGAATTTTTAATGAACTATATGATAAGTACAATGAATATAATGTTAGTGTTAATTATGATGAAATAGTAAAAATAGTTAAAAGATTAAGAGATCAAATTGCTTCTTGTAATAAAAAGATTGACGAATTTACTGAAAAAAAAGATTATTTAGTTGCTAAAAATAGTATTTTTTGGAATAATAAGAAAGAGGTTAATAGATTAAACATTCAGATTAATGAAATAGATAATGAAGTAAGATTAAAAGAATCTAATATTTTACATATGTTAGGCAATTATTTTCAAGGATTTTATGAAAAATATGATTTAATCAAGTTAGAAGAGGTGTTTGGTGTATCTGGACTAGATGATAGATCTAAATTGTTTGGCGTTTTTGATTTTGAGATGTTGCCAGTTACTAGTGATAAAGTAAATCAAATGGAAGAATTAAAAAAGCTTCAGGTATTTATTCCAGATATGTCCAGTATGGAATTTAGTAGAATTAGTAGATTATGTTTGGAAATTGTGTCTAGTAATATTCCTATTAATGACCTTCAATCAGCTGTAGTTAAAAAAAGGTAAGAATAATGTCTTATAGATATTGTTCTTATTTTTATTTATCATAGTATTTTTTATTAGGAGGTAATATGATAAATAATAATGGTCTTAGTAATGAAGAGGTAATAGTTAATAGAGAAAAATATGGGAAAAATGTTTTTACAAGGAAGAAGCAAGATACTTTTTTAAAGTTACTTTTAGAGACTTTTTCTGATCCAATTATAAAAATATTATTAATTGCATTGGGAATAAAAATAATTTTTTTAATAAGAGATTTTGATTGGTATGAGACAGTAGGAATTATTTTAGCAATATTAGTAGCATCTTTAATTTCATCAATTAGTGAGTTTGGATCAATGAGAGCTTTTAATAAATTAACAGAGGAATCATCAAAAATAAGTGTTAAGGTTAGGCGAAATGGAAATTTGATTACCATTCCTATTAGTGATGTTGTTGTAAATGATATAGTTATTTTATCAACAGGAGATAGAATTCCTGCTGATGGTATTATTATTTCTGGTAAAATATCTGTTGATGAATCAATGATAAATGGTGAATCAAAAGAGGTATATAAAGAAAGTGGTAGTGACAACACGTGCGTATATAGAGGAACAGTGGTTTATTCTGGTAGTGCTATAATGCTTGTTAGAAGTGTTGGAGATAATACATTTTACGGAAAGATGGCAGTTGAATTACAAGAAGGTGATGTTGATTCTCCTTTGAGAATTAGGCTTACAGAGTTAGCAAAACAAATAAGTAAAATTGGTTATTTTTGTTCATTGTTAGTAGCAATATCTTATCTATTTTACATGATAGTTATTAGTAATAATTTTGATACTTCTTTAATTGTTAATACTTTAAAAAACGGAAGAGTAATGTTTGAATATATTTTAGATGCATTAACTTTATGTGTAACAATAATAGTAGTTGCGGTGCCTGAAGGGTTACCTATGATGATTACTTTAGTCCTTAGTTCAAATATGAAAAGAATGCTTAAAGATAACGTTTTAGTAAGAAAATTAGTTGGAATTGAGACGGCAGGTAACATTAATGTTTTGCTTACTGATAAAACAGGGACACTTACTAAAGGAAAATTATCAGTAGTGGGAATTTTGGATGGTAGTGGGAATGATGTTAACTTGATAAATGTAAATAATAAATATAAAGGAATGTTAGAAATATCATTAGTTATTAATAATGAATGTACTTATGATAGTGTTAATAAAGAAATTATTAGTGGTAATATTACTGATAGAGCGATATTTAGTTATATTGGGAATATTCAAATGAATCATCAAATTATTAAAAAAGAAGTTTTTGATTCAAAGAAAAAATATATGTATACAAAAGTTAAATATAATAATCATACATATAATTTGGTAAAAGGGGCTTATGAAGTTGTAAAAAAAATGTGCAATAGTTATTATGATAAAGATGGGAATAAGCATGTTATTACTGATATGGATAAACTTAACTTGAAAATAGAAAAAATGTCTTTAAATATGATGAGAATATTAGCTATTGCAATTAATGAGGATAGAGAGACACCAAATAATATGACGTTACTTGGTTTTGTAATTTTAAAAGATGAAATAAGAGAAAATGTTAAAGAGGGTATTGAATTAGTAAAGAATGCTTCTATTCAGACAATTATGATAACTGGTGATAATCGAGAAACAGCTTTTTCTGTTGCTAAAGATATTGGTCTTATTAATAATGTTGATGATTTAATAATTACGAGTGATCGATTGAATATGATGAGTGACCATGAAGTAGAAAAAGTTTTTTCAAAAATTAAGGTAATAGCTAGAGCGATGCCACAAGATAAAAGTAGACTAGTAAAGATTGCTAGAAATCTTGGATTAGTAGTAGGTATGACAGGGGATGGAGTAAATGATGCTCTTGCTTTAAAAAAAGCTGATGTTGGCTTTTCAATGGGAAGTGGTACAGAGGTGGCAAAGGAAGCTTCAGATATTGTTATTTTGGATGATAATTTTTATTCAATAACGAATGCAATATTATATGGGAGAACAATTTTCAAAAGTATTAGAAAATTTATTATTTGTCAATTAACGATAAATCTTTGTAGTTTGCTTGTTTCAATAATTGGCCCTTTTATAGGAATACCAGTTCCTATTACAGTTATTCAAATGCTTTGGATTAATATGATAATGGATACTTTATCTGGATTTGCTTTTTCATATGAGCCAGCACTTAGTGAATATATGAAAGAGTTACCAAAAAAGAAAAGCGAGCATATTGTCAATAAATATATGCTAAATCAAATAATTGTTACAGGTTTATTTTCTGCAATATTATGTATTTTCTTTTTAAAAAGTAAGATTACAAATTATATTTTTGGTGATGATTTATTAACGGCTTTTTTCGGTTTAATAATTTTTATTAGTATTTTTAATAGTTTTTCTGCAAGAACACATAGGCTTAATATATTAGCAAATATTATGAAAAACAAGGTATTTGTTGGTGTAATATTATTTGTATCTTTTATGCAAATATATTTAATTTATTATGGTGGAGAGCTATTTAGGACGAGCGGTTTAACAGTAAGAGAATTTATAGTGATGTTTTTAATTAGTTTGCTTGTAATTCCTGTTGATTTTATTAGAAAGGTTATTTTAAAAAGGAGTAATATTGAATTGGGAGTTTAAAATATAATTTTACAGATTTAGTTTGTTTATATTGTCAAATTATGTAAAATATGATATATTGAAATTGTAAAGGAGGATTTATGACACTAGCAATTATGGCGGCTGGAATGGGGAGTCGTTTTGGTGGACTTAAGCAAATTGAACCCATTGATGAATATGGAAATTTTATTATTGATTACTCTATTTATGATGCTATTAAAGTAGGATTTACTAAAGTAGTTTTCATCATAAAAAAAGAAAACTATGATATTTTTAGAGAAACAGTTGGAAAAAGAGTTGAGAAGTATATTGATGTTGAGTATGTATTTCAAGAATTAGATAAGTTACCTAAAGGTTATAGTGTACCAGAGGGAAGAGTTAAGCCGTGGGGTACAGGACATGCTATTTTGTGCTGTAAGGATGTTATAAAAGAAAATTTTGCAATAATTAATTCGGATGATTTTTATGGGCGTGATGCATTTAGAGTTATTGCTGATTTCTTAAAGGAAAATGCAAAAAATAATATAGAGAATGAATATGCTATGGCTGGATATAAGGTTGAAAATACACTAACAGAAAATGGCTCAGTTAAAAGGGGTGTCTGTGAAATTGAAAATGGATATTTAACTAAACTAACTGAAAGTAGTATTGAAAAAGTAGGTGACGAATTTATTGCTAATCCTTTAGAGGGAGGAGATGCTTTTAAAGTTTTATCTTCTGATACTGTTTCAATGAATATGTTTGGATTTACGCCAAAAATTTTAAAAGATTTAGAAGAAAAATTTCCAGTATTTTTAGATTCACATAAAGAAAATCTTTTGACTTGTGAATATTTAATTCCATCAATCGTGTTTGAAGGAATTAAATCTGGAGATATAAAAGTTAAAGTTTTAAAAACTACTGCTGTATGGCAAGGGATAACTTATCGTGAAGATAAGGAAAAAGTAGTTGATGAGATAAGAAAACTTGTTGATAACGGTGAATATCCTTTAGGAATTTGGAAATAAGATTATTGTAGTTTTTTAATAATCTTTTTTCTTTACTATAATAATATGTTATGATAGAATTATTATAGAAAGGTAGTTTTAGATATGAAAAAACATTCACTATTTTTAATAATTATTATGGTTGTTTCTTTTACTTTTGCATATTTGTTTTTTTATAGTGGCATTAAGACAAAAGTTAAGATTTTTGCTAATTATCAAGAAAATAGTGATGTTAGTTATAACGTTATTTTAAATGATAATAATATATATGATAATAATGTAATTGGTGAAGATGAAAAATACATATCAAAATTAGTTGATAAAATTTTGATAGATTTTAACTATGATGTTTTATATGATAAATATATTAGTGGCTATTATTCTTATTCAGTAGATTCTTATGTTGTTGCTTACGAAGATGATATTAATGATAGTTTGTGGATAAAAGAAAATAAATTACTTGATAATAAAGTGACTGTTCTTAATCAAAATAAATTGAATGAAATTGATATAAAAGATAGTGTTGAAATTGATTATCAGTACTATAAAAATTTTATTGATAGTTTTATTGATGAATATAAAATTAATATATCAGGATATTTAATGGTTAAGGTAAATGTTAATTTAACATTAGATTTTGTTGGTTTTAGTGAGCAAATTGATGATGTTAAGGAAATTAAAATTATTATCCCACTTAGTTATGATACTTTTAAAATTAATGTTATTGATAATAATAAAGATATAGATAATTATTACGAATGGTCTCAGAAAAGTAGTGTTAATTATTTACTTTTAGTTTTTGGAGCATTGTTTTTATCAATAGGGTTATCTTTGTTGGTAGTAATAATTAAGGAAATGGTAATAATATCAAAAAGAGAAACAAAATTTTCGAAAAATCTTCGAAAAATACTAGAAGACTATGGAGATATTATTATAAATGTAGATAAGTTTTATCACAAAAAAAAGTATAATTTAATATATGTAGATAATTTTGATGAATTATTAGATGTTTATAGAAAAGAAGAAAAACCAATTTCTTTTAAGGAAATAAAGAAAAATAGAGAGGCTATATTTTTAATAATAGATGATGATAATGCTTGGGTCTATAGAATGATAAATAAGGATGAATTACAAGATGAAAAATAAGTATTTTAATGATACTTATTTTTTAATGATTTATAAAAAATTGGGCGTTAAAACTTTCATTATATATTAGTGTGAATATAATAAAATGAAAGTGGAGGTTATAATGAAAAAAATTATTGGAATTTTTCTTATTTTAGTTGTTATTGTTTTAGCAGTGATTGCAATAAGGAAAATTAATAAAGAAGAGGATAGTGGACTTAAAAAGGTGACGGTTGCAGAAGTTGCTCATAGCGTCTTTTATGCTCCTCAATATGTAGCAGATGGTATGGGATTTTTTGAAGAAGAGGGATTAGATGTAGATTTAGTTTTGACAAGTGGTGCAAATAATGTTATGGCAGCTGTTTTATCAGGGGATGCCGATATTGGATTTTCTGGCACAGAAGCAACAATTTATGTTTATAATGGTGGTGAGAAAGATTATGTAATGACTTTTGCTGGACTTACTCAAAAGGATGGTTCATTTTTGGTTTCAAGGGAAAAGTATGATAATTTTGAATTAGCTGATTTAAAAGGAAAAATAGTTATTGGCGGAAGAGTAGGTGGCATGCCCGAGATGACATTTGAATGGGCGCTTCGTGAGAATGGAATAGATCCTAAAAAAGATCTAAATATTGATACTTCAATTGATTTTGCTGCAATGGAAGGAGCATTTATCGGAGGTACTGGAGACTTTGTTACACTATTTGAACATAATGTATAAAGAAAGATTAACTACTATTAAAAAAAACAAAATATTTTACAGTATATCTTTTTGTTTTGGAAGTGTTGTACCCTCTTTTAAATTGATATTCCTTTTTGATAATTGGTGATTTGTTAAGGTATTCTTTTGAAAAATTTAAAAAAATATGTAATTTGATTTTGTTTTCATCATCGTTTATTATTGATATGGTAATTTTATTTAAAAGTAAAATTATTAATTTTTCTAGAAATTTTTTTTCTTTTATTTTATCGTTTAATATTTTGTTAGTTATATTATTGTATTCAAAAATATTTTTTTCTTTTGATTTTAAATTTTTATTATTATTGGTTGCATTTTTTTGATATAGTTTTGTTAAGATATCTATAGATGTTGTCAGTTCAATTTTTAATAAATTAATAAGGTCACTAAATATAGTATATATTTCTGATTCTCTAATATTTGCTGAATGGCAACTTTTTTTTCCATTTTTTAGACGATTTGAACATACCCAAGTAATATCATCACTTGTTTTACACTGTTTTCTTCGGTGAAATAAATAGTTATCATTTTGACAATATATTTTCGAGCTCAATGGGTATTTACATTGGTATGATTTTTTTTCTTTTTGTTTATATTTTCTTTTTTCTAATCTTATATTTGCTCTTTCCCATAGGTATTTACTAACAATTGGGGGGATTTTTTGATAGTCTTTATATATTATCCAATCATCTTTATTTTTGTATTCAACTTTTTTGGTTATATAGTCAATGATTTCTGTCTTTTTTCCACAATAAAAACCTTTATATTTTACATTACTTATCATTCTAGATAAGGTGGTTGCTGACCAGTGTTTATTTTGAGAGGTTTTTATTTCATTATTGTTTAGAGATTTTGCAATTTCATTTAATGACATTTTATTAATTGCATAACTTTCAAATATTTTTTTTACAATTTGTGCTTCTTTTTCAATAATTATTAAATTACCTGTTTTTTTATTTTTTTTGTATCCATATAAATGGTTATTTCCTAAAATGTTTCCATTTAAAATTGCTCTATTCATTCCAAACTTTACTCTTTCTGATAATCTTCTAATTTCATCTTGTGCCATGGAGGCCATAATAGTTAATCTTAGTTCACTATCTGGCAAAGCAGTATTAATGTTATCATTTATAAATAAAACTGCGACACCATACGATAATAATTCTCTAGTATATTTGATACTGTCTAATGTATTTCTAGAAAATCTAGATATTTCTTTGGTAATTATTAAGTCAAACTTTTCGTTTCTGGCATCTTCAATCATTTTCATAAAGTTATTTCTTTTTAAATCAGTCGTCCCACTAATTCCTTCATCAACATATCCAGGTACATATGTCCAATTCTTATTTTGTTTAATCATTTCATCAAAATGTTCTATTTGATTTTTTAAAGACTTTTTTTGTTCAATGTGATCTGTTGATACCCTTGAATAGTCAGTTACACGTAATTTTATCATACTTATTGGAATTCCTGTATTAAGCTTTTTTCTAATTTCATAAAGATTCATTTTATTCCTTCTTTTTAATATGTTTATTTAATTTATTTAATAAATTTTCTTCAGTTTTTTTATATGTACTATATGTGATATAGTTTGATTCATACATTTCCTTATTTAAATAAAGAGCAATTTCTAAATAAATTTGATTATGGTTATTAATAATTTTATATCACCTTTGTTATATCGCATATAGTGTTATTTCAGTAGGATATATTATTGAACCAGTAAATCTTAAATAAAATTTATAATTTTTGTTTAATTCATATATCATTTTAGGAATTTTCCAAAGATCTTCATTTTTATGATATACAGATATTAATAGCTTAGGTTTTTCTTTCATAATGTGATTTTTAGCTCCGATAATTGCTTTTTGTTCATAGCCTTCAATATCAGCTTTGATAGTGGTTATTGGTTCTAATATATCTATATCTAGTGTTGTTACATCAATGTCACCATTTGAATCATTTATTAATAAATTTGCAGAATTACTAGTTTCATTTACTTTTATTTTCATTTTTTCTTCTTTGTCTCCAATTCCTATTAGTCGATATATAATATTGGGAAAGCTTTTTAAATTATTTTTTAAAATGTCCATACTTTCTTTTGTGATGTCATAACAATAAATTTTTTTATAATTGTCGTTTCCATAATTTTTAAAATAAGATAGTATTGTGTCTCCAGTATATGATCCAAGATCTACAAAAACTTCATCTTTATTACATTTTACAATGTCTAAATCAAAGTAGTCATCATAAGTTTTTTCTCTGGTTTGATCAGTACTTAAAAAATCATAATTATACCAATTATTTAAAATTGCATATAGTGTTTTTTTTGAGCGATAATCTTTTAGAAGTTCATAGACAAATTTAAAATCATCTATGTGATAGTATAATTCTTTGGCTTTTAACTCTATTTCTTCATATATGTTATTTTTTATATCTAATTTTCCCCAGTATAAAAATTTGTTAAAAAAATCCATGCAGCTTTCTTTAGTTTTGTTTGGTATTTCATCAAATTTTTTTCTTATATGAAAGTATATTTCATATAATGATTGCTTTTTAATTTCTGCTATTAAATTATTGAAGTTTACATCTATAATATTAATAATATCATCTCCTTAATTAATTATATTTGTTAACTTTAAAAAAATTAATTTTTTTAGAGAATTTTTCTTTATTCATTTAGTGAGCCTAATGCAACATCTGTCGAAAAAAATGGATATGGATATGTTGTTGCTTATATAGGTGATTTGGGTGGACTTGTACCGTATACGGCATATAATGCTAGAAAAAGTTATATAGAAAATAATACAGATGTTATAGAAAAATTTACTAGGGCAATAAATAAGGGACTTGAATATGTTGAAAATCATAGTGCTGAAGAAATTGCAAGCGTAATTATTGATTATTTTCCAGATACTAGTTTAGATGATATGGTAACTATTGTAGATAGATACAAAAGTGGGGATGCATGGAAGAAGAATATAACAATAAATGAAGAGGAGTGGAATCATATACAAGAAATAATAGATGCATCAGGAGAATTAGATGAATGGGTACCATACGATGTATTAATATACGATAAATATTTTAGTGATTATGAATAAAATATTAAAAATCAAAAATTTAAGTAAAAAATATTATAGTAAAAAGGGAGAGTTATTTGCTATTGATGATTTGTCTTTGGATGTAGAAAAGGGAGAATATTTAGCAATAGTTGGCCCTTCAGGATGTGGTAAAAGTACACTTTTAAATATTATTGGAGGAATAGATCAAAAAAGTTCTGGTATAATTGAAATTTCTAAAAACATAAGAATTGGTTATATGCTTCAACAGGATTGTTTATTTCCTTGGTTAACTATTTTAGATAATTGTTTGTTAGGTCTTAAAATTTCTAGAAAGTTAAATCAGGATAATATAGATTATGTTAAAGAACTTCTTCAAACATATGGTCTTGGTCAATTTATGAATGAATATCCGACTAGTTTATCTGGAGGAATGAGACAGAGAGTTGGATGAATATGGTAAAGACACAAATAATTACTTGGTAAATGTCTTGTACCCCAGTAAAATCAATGAAAAGAGGAAAATTATGCTATTAGAAAGTAACACGATAAATGTCATAAAATTACTACATCAATTTGATGTGTTGAGTAATATAGATAAAGTAAGATTAGCACTTTATATAACTGAAAACAAAAACTTTAACACAAATTTTAATACGATAGATATTATTATTTTATTAAAACAAATACTAACAATATTAAATCATAAAAGTTCTAAAAAAATAATAAACTTTAGTATTTATAAACATCTATTACTTTTTTCAGCCAAGTATTTAGAATTATCAGTAATAGAAAAGAAACAATTTTCTATCGAAATATTATTCAATATCTATAACACAGATTTTAAAAATAAAAAAATAAATAAAGTGATAAGAAAAAGACTATTAATATTTGATTATGGTTATTGTTTATTAAATTAATAAAAAGCCTAGTAGACATTATATTGTTTACTAGGACTTTTTTATTTGCTCATTTTCTCCTTTAAACAAGGTATAAAAAGACCAACTATTTAAGTTGGTCTACTTAGTAAATTTACAAATATGTTGCATTAGAAAATTATTTAGATATACTAAACCCTAATGCTTCTATCTTTCTTATTACCTCATTCATAATTTTTTCATTTTTTACTGATAATAGCAATTTTTTATCTTCTATTAAAATATCAAATGAACCAACACCTTTAATAGAGGATAAAACAGTTTTTATTCTATTCACACATCCTTCGCATTTTATTCCTTTGATATTTAATTCAATCATTTTCATTTTTCACCTTCCCAAACCTTAATGAGTTTAATACCACAGTTAAACTGCTAAAAATCATCGCTATACTGCCAAACATAGGTGTCATACTTATACCAATATTACTGAATAACCCCATAGCAATTGGAATCATACAAATATTATAGAAAAACGCCCAGAATAAATTTTGCTTAATAACTTTATAAGATTGTTTACTTATTGCGATTAAATCAATAATATTGTTTATGTCATTATTCATCAAAATAACATCTGCAGAATCCATAGCAACATCGGTACCATCATTTACACTAATCCCTATGGTTGCATTAACTAATGCAGGAGCGTCGTTAATTCCATCTCCGACCATGATAACTTTTTTACCGTTTTCTGTTAATTGTTTAATATGTTTTGCTTTATCTTTTGGTAAAACATTTGCAATAACTTTTCTTATTCCAAGCTCATTTGCAATTATTTTGGCAGTAACTTCATTGTCTCCTGTTAGCATAATAACTTCAATATTATTATTATAAAATTTATGAATAACGTCTTTTATATTTGTTCTTATAATATCCCGAACACCAAGAAGACCAATAACACTTTTATTTTCAACAATATAAATTATACTACACCCATTTCTAACAAGATAATCATAGTCTTTTATATTATGATTTTTAATTTTCAATTTAGTTAACAACTTATCATTCCCTAGATAATATTCATTTTTATTTATCTTTCCATAAATACCAATACCACTTAATGTTTTAAAATTCCTTACTTCCAATTTTTTACCTATCATAAATGCAGTGCTAATAGGATGTGATGATTTTTTTTCAATATTTGCAACAATATTTAATAAATTATCATCATTATACTTTGAATAATTATAAAATTGAAATATGTTTAATTTTCCGAAAGTTAAAGTTCCAGTTTTATCAAAGACAACCGTATCAATATTTCTAGCCTTTTCTAAAGTCTCACTATTTCTTAAAAACAAGCCTTTTTTCGCACACAATCCATTACTTACAACTACCACTAATGGAACAGCAAGTCCTAGAGCACAAGGACAAGCTACTACAAGAACGGTAACCATGTGGATCAATGCTTTTTCAATTGGCAAACCATATATCATTTGGATAACAAATGTTAAAACAGAAATAATAAGAATAATTGGCACAAAATATCCACTAATTTTATCTGCCAATTTTTGAATTTTACTTTTAGTATTTGTAGCTTCAATAACCATTTTTACTATTTCGGATATAGTGGATTCTTTACCAATTTTTTTAGCTCTATATTCAATATATCCATCATAACTAATCGAACCAGCAATAACTTTGCTTCCTTTTTCTTTTAATACTGGAATACTTTCTCCTGTAATAAAGCTTTCATCAACATATGTTTTTCCACTTTCTACAATACCATCTACAGCAATCTTATCTCCAGGTTTACAAATTAATAGATCTTCTTTTTTTATTTCATCTATTGACACTATCTTTTCCTTGGATTTCATTTTTATCGTAGCTGTTTTTGGTGTAATTGTTACTAATTTTTTTATAGCATCTTTCGTCTTATTCTTACTTATATCTTCAATAAATCTTCCTAGTTTAATAAAGTAAATAACCATGCAAGTTGATTCAAAATATAAGTTCCCAAGATAATCTTTTGCCCCAAATATTATATTAATGTATCCATAAAGACTATATATAAAGCTAAATAATACACTAAACATTACTAAAGTATCCATGTTAGGCATTTTATGAAGTAAATTTTTTATACCATTTTTTAATATGTCATATCCATACCATAAGAAAATAAATGCTGCTAATAACATTATAGATGCTAAAATAACTGGATAGTTATGATTAACAAAAGGAATATCTGGCAAATTTAACATATGTCCCATAGAAATATACATAACAAATAAAATAAGGATTCCTAAAAAAATTAATTTAACTTTATCTGATTTATTTGTTTCTACATCATCTATTCCCTTAAATTCGCCTAAGCTTTCAAAGCCAGCTTCTTTTATATAGATTTCTATAGTTTTTTTACTTATATTTTCATATTCAATCGTAGCAATAGATAACACTAAATTTACATTTGCATTTTTTACACCTGCTTGTTTATTCAAATATTTTTCCAATCCTGATGAACAAGCACTACAAGTCATACCGCCTATTTTTAAAACTATTTTTTTCATAGAAACGTCACCTATTATTTTGAAAATTTAATTTTTAAAATTCTAAGAGCATTTATTATCGCTAAAACTGATACTCCTACATCAGCAAATACAGCTGCCCACATGCTAGCAATACCTAGAGCACTTAGTATTAATACGGCTACTTTTACAATAATTGCGAATGCTATATTTTGTTTTACAATTCTCATTGTTTTTTTAGAAATTAGGATAGAACTAGCAATTTTGGATGGTTCATCCGTCATTATAACAACATCTGCTGCTTCAACTGCCGCATCACTACCTAAAGCTCCCATAGCAACGCCAATATCTGACAAAGCTAGAACAGGGGCATCATTAATTCCATCACCTACAAATACTAATTTACCATTTGATGATTTTTGGGTCATCAACTTTTCAGTCCAAGTAACTTTATCAGTTGGAAGTAATTCCGAATGACACTCATTTAAATTAAGTTTATGTGCAACATTTTCACTAATATTTTTACGATCACCTGTTAGCATCACAACTTTTTCAACATTGTTTTCTTTAAATAATTTCACTGCTTTATAAGCATCATCCTTAATCTTATCAGCAATTAAAATTGTTCCAGCAAATTTATCATCTATAGCTACATAAACAACCGTTCCAAGTTTTTCACTTTTCTTAAATTCAATATTATATTCTTGCATTAGCTTTTCATTACCAACTAAAACTATTTTTTCATCAACTTTTGCTTTAACGCCTTTTCCGGATATTTCTTCTGTTTTGGTAATGAGTTTATCATTGATTTCTTTACCATACGCTTGTTTTAAGGATAGCGATATTGGATGATTAGAAAAACTTTCAGCATAAGAAGCATATCTTAATAAATCATGATCAGAATATCCAATCGCATTGATTTCTTGTACTTTAAATACTCCCTCTGTTAATGTTCCTGTTTTATCACAAACAACGATTTCTGTATTTGATAATGCTTCTAAATAATTACTGCCTTTTACCAAGACACCAATTTTAGAAGCAGCACCAATTCCTCCAAAAAAAGATAATGGAATAGAAATAACTAAAGCACATGGACATGAAACAACCAAAAATGAAAGGGCACGATATAACCAATCATTAAATGTAGCATTTTTTATTACAAGTGGAGGAATGAATGCTAATAGAAGTGCTAATATAACAACAATCGGTGTATAATACTTTGCAAATTTACTAATAAAATTTTCTGATTTTGATTTTCTGCTACTGGCATTTTCAACTAAATCTAAAATCTTACTAACAGTTGACTCTTCAAATTCTTTAGTAACTTTAATTTTAATAATACTATCAGCGTTTATACATCCACTTAATACTTCATCGTTTATAGTAACCTTTCTTGGAACAGACTCTCCAGTTAATGCTTGAGTATTTATCATTGATTCTCCCTCGACTACTATTCCATCTAATGGGATTTTTTCCCCAGGTTTTACCAATATAATTTCTCCAATATTTACTTCATCAGGATTAACTTTTTCTATTTCTTCATCAAGATATACGTTGGCGTAGTCAGGTCTTATATCCATAAGAGCAGCTACAGATTTTCTTGATTTATCTACTGCGTAACTTTGAAATAATTCTCCAACCTGATAGAATAACATTACTGCACAAGCTTCTGGAAATTTACCAATACAAAAAGCACCTATGGTTGCAATGGTCATTAAAAAATTTTCATCAAAAACTTTCCCTTTAAAAATATTTCTTATTGCTTTTAATACAATATCATATCCTACAATAATATAACTAACTATAAAAAGAATACTATTAAGTTCATTATCAAACTTTATAAAAACTGCGGTAATAACTAGTATTAACGAAATAATTATTCTAATTAATTGTTTATTCATTTTTTTGCCCATATAGACTAAACCTCCTCGATAGTTACATCAGGTTCAGTCTTTTTTATAACTTTTTTAATTTTTTCAAGAGCTTGTATTTTATCATTTTCATTACACTCAAAAACTAATTTTTGAGTCATGAAACTAATACTAGCATTTTGTATAATATCAATTTTTTGTAGAACTCTTTCTAATTCATTTGCACAATTGGCACAATCTAAACCTTTAATTTTAAACTTATACTTATTCATTTCAATCCTTCTTTCTTGATTATTTAACCTTTATGATTAATATGTTCTAAACCAATCTCAAACAATTTAACAATATGGTCATCATCTAACGTATAATACACTTCTTTGCCACTTCGTCTACATTTTACAACACCACTTCTTCTTAAAACAGCTAATTGATGTGAAATTGAAGATTTAGTCATATTAAGTACATTCGCTAAATCACAAACACACATTTCATTTTGATCTAATGCAAATAAGATTCTGCATCGTGTTGTATCACCTATAAGTTTAAACAAATCTGCCAACTTGTTAAATGTGTTTTCATTTGGCATTATTTGTAATACTTCATCAACAGCTTCTTGATGAATGACATTACAATCACAAGAAAATTCATTTCTAGACATAAATTCCCTCCAATAATAATATATGTATTTAGTTGAAAAAACGTTCAACTGTTATAATTATAATTGAATAATTACTCAATTGTCAAGAGAAAACGACCATAAAAACAAAAAAGACCAACTAATTTTGATCTCTTGATAAATTGTATTTTTGATGAGTTTTGGAAACAACGAGGTGGTCAATATTCTTTTGGTAAATTACAAGATGAGTTTAATGATTTTATAACAAAACGAGGTTTTAATTTATATCGTGGAGATATTGGAAGTAAAGTAGAAAATCAAACTAAAACTGAGTGGCAAATTAAATAATTAAACGCCGAATTAGAGGAATTAAAACAAGAAAAAGAAAATGTATTAAGAGTAATAGAAAACTCTAAAAATGGGCTTGAAACGGCTAATAAATCTAATGATAAAGATAATTTGCTAAATCCAACTAAAAGAAAACTTGGAGGATACAAAGAAGATGATGTAAATAAGATTATTGATTATACTAAAGATTTAAAAAAACAGGTTATTGTTTTAAATACTGATAATAAAAATAAGGATATTGAAATAAATAAGTTATTAAAAGAAAATGATACTTTTAGAAATAATAAGGAACTCGTAAAAAGAAATGAAATTATTAAAGAACAAAAATCAACCATCAAGGAACAAAAACAAGAAATAAATAGATTAAATGGTGTTATTGATATATTAAATAATCAAATAGAAACTTTACAAGAAAAATTTGATAAATTCAAAGAAAAAATGTATAATTTCTGCAATAAAATTTGCAGAGCTTTAGCTCATAAAATTGGACTTCATTATGATAAAGATGATGAAATTGATTATTATGAAATGGAAAGCTATACATATGACATCAATAGAAAATACGATAAAGAAAAAAATAAATCTGATGATTTCGAAATAGAAATGTAAATAATAAATTCTCTCTCTTAAACTATAAGTAGCAATAACTATATATAAAATATAAAATTATAAATATTATAAATTTTAAAAAAATTGAAAAATGTACCAAAATTTTATCCCTAAGTATAAAGAAGTAAAAATGAAAGTGAGGATTGATATTATGAATAAAACAAAGTACAAAAATAATAAACATTACTGCTATATTAGTTTAAAATCACACTTTAAATAATATATTTAAATTAGAGGTGAGCTTTATAAATATAGTCTATAATGTTAAAGAAGTAGTAAATAAAACTATAACCGATAACGATTTAAAAGAGATTATAAATAAAAAGTTGTTAAAAATTATATTATTTATGGAAACTTGCACAAATGAGTGTAATTAAATGGTATAATTGTATTGGTTATAAGTTTAACTTGATAAGTAATTATTGCCTTAAGTTAGGAGGTAATAGTTATGAATGAAATGGAGAGTGTTAGAGAGAAGAAATACTTGCGAGTTGTTATTTATTTAAGATTATCAAATGAAGATAAAGATAAAATTAATAAAGATGATGATAGTGAATCTATTAAAAATCAAAGAAATATGCTATTAGATTATATCGAGAAAAATCCACAATTTATGTTGGTTGATGAATATTGTGATGAAGATTTATCGGGTGCTGGTACTTATAGACCTGAATTTGAAAGATTAATTAGAGATTGTGAAAATGGTAAAATTGATGTAGTTTTATGTAAAAGTCAATCTAGATTTTCAAGAGATATGGAAATCGTTGAAAAGTATATCAATAATAAATTCAAAGAATGGAATATTAGATTTATCGGTTTATCTGATAATGCAGATACTGATAATAGTGGTAATAAAAAATCAAGACAAATAAATGGATTAGTTAATGAATGGTATTTAGAAGATGTTTCAGATAATATTAGAAGTGCTTTTAATTCTAAAATGAAGCAAGGAGAATTCATTTCTCCTTTCGCCTCATTTGGTTATGAAGTATCTAAAGAAGATAACAATAAGTTAGTTGTTGATCCTATTGCTAGTGAAGTTGTTAAAGAAATATATGATTTATATTTAAAAGGTATGGGATTTACAGGAATAGCTCATTACTTAAATGATAAAAATATTCCTTGCCCCTCTCTTTATAAATATAGAAAAGGTATTAAATTAAATGTAATTAGTAATAGACCTAGAGAAGAAATTAAATGGAATACTAATGCTATTAAAACAATATTAAAAAATGAATTGTATTTAGGTCATTTAATTCAAGGAAAAAGAACTACTGTTAGTTATAAAAATCATAAAGTAATAAATAAACCTGAAGAAAAATGGATTCGTAGAGAAAATATGCATGAAGCTATAATTGATGAAGAAACATTCGCAAAAGTTCAAATTGCTTTGAAAGAAAGAACAAAACCTATGAAATCAACAGGAATTGTTCATAACTTCTCTGGCAAAGTATTTTGTAAAGAATGTGGTAGATATATGAGAAAGAAAAATTCTTCTAAACATGAGTATCTCGTATGTTCTAATAATAGAGATGGTTATAATGATTGTATAAATAAATCAGCGATTAGGTATGATGCTTTAGAGGAATTAGTATTAAGTCATATTAATAAAAAAGTTAAAAAGTTTTATGATTTAAATATTTTAAAAACAGAATCTTTGAAAAAAGAAAATAATAAGTTCACTAAAAAAATCAATTTATTAACAAAACAAAAAGAGACAATAGTTAATCAAATGGCAAAGACTAAAAATTATTTAAAAAATCTTTACGAAGATAAAGTTAATGGGATAATTAATGCAGAACAATTTAAAGAATTAATTACTAATTATAATAATGATGATGAAAAGTTAAAAGACCAACTAAAATCTATTGATAATGAGATTAACTATTATACACTAAAAGAATCTTCAAACAAAAATACAAAAGAATTATTTAATAAATATCAACAATTAGAAAAATTGAACAGAGTTATAGTAGATGAATTTGTAGATAGAATATATATCGGTAAGATTAATGAAGAAATTAAAACAAGAGATATTGAAATTAAGTGGAATTTTGAATAAATTTCAAAATAAAAAAGGAAATTCAAAATTTTTGTAAAATAATATAAGTGAGAGGTTATAAACTTCTATAACCTTTTACTTAATACATATTAAAAACATATAGTAAAGAATGGTGAATAAATGAAACAAGATAATATGCATTTAATTAATAAAATATTTAACAATGAAACAATTAGAACTATTTGGGATAAAGACGAAGAAAAATATTATATAAGCATTGTTGATATTGTTGGTGTTTTAACAGATAGTAAAGAACCTAGAAAATATTGGAATTGGCTAAAAAATAAGTTATTAAAAGAAGAAGATTTTGAAACGTCTAGTATTACTAGACAGTTGAAATTGAAAGCTACTGATGGTAAATATCGTATGACTGATGTATGTGATATTGAAGGTATGTTTAGAATAATTGAATCTGTACCTAGTAAAAATGCTGAACCTGTAAAACAATGGTTAGCACATTTAGGTAAAGAAAGAGTTGATGAAGTATTTGATCCATCATTAACAATGCAAAGAGCAATAGATACATATCGTGCTAAAGGTTATGATGAGGCATGGATTTCTAAAAAAATTAAAGGTATTCAAGAAAGAAAAAGATTAACTGATGTTTGGAAGAATGGTGGCGTTGAAAAAACTCGCGAATATGCAATGCTTACTAATGAAATATATAAAAGTTGGTTTGGTATGAAAGCAAATGAATACAAACAATTTAAAGGCATTAGAAAAGAATCTTTAAGAGATAATATGACTGATATAGAAGTTCTACTTACTGATTTAGGAGAAATTGCTACTCGTGATATTGCAGAGTCTGAACATCCACAAGGATTTAAAGAAAATATGAAAGTAGTTCGTAAAGGTGGACAAGTTGCTAACGATGCTAGAAAATCTTATGAGAAAGCAACTAAAAAATCGGCTATATCAAATCAAAATGCTCTAAATTATCAATATATAGATGATAAAAAACAAATAGAAAATAAATAACTCTGTCAAAGGCAATTTGTCGGAAAGTAATATAAAATCTTAAAAATACAAGTTAAACATGAAAAAAACAAAATTTTAAAAGCCTTATTTTTCAATGCTTTGATAAGGTATTAGTGTCTACATTATATTCGTAGAGTAGCTTTGATTAGAACGCTTGCTTTAAAACCGGATATTTTGTTATTAGATGAGCCATTTTCTGCTCTTGATTATCAAACTAGGTTAGCTGTATCTGATGATGTTTTTAAAATAATAAAGGAAACGGGAAAAACGGTTATTATGATTACTCATGATATAGCAGAAGCAATTTCAATGGCAGATAGAGTAGTTGTTTTATCTAATAGACCAGCTAAAATTAAGTCCATATATGATATTGTAATGGATGGAAAGAGTACTCCTATTAACAATCGAAAATGTAGTGAGTTTGCTCTCTATTATGACTTGATTTGGAAAGAGATTGATGTTCATGTATAGTAGTGAATATAAAATGTATATAAAAAAATTAAAAATTAGGAAGTTATTAGTTATAATTACACAAATTTTAATTTTGGCAATACTTTTATTTTTATGGGAATATTTATCTATTAATGAAGTAATTAATTCTTTTATTTATTCTTCTCCTTCAAGGGTGTTTACAACAATTATCAATTTGGCTAATGATAATAATTTATTTAATCATATTTGGATAACTGTTTATGAAACATTTGTAAGTTTTTCTTTGGCTACTTTATTAGGAACATTAATGGCAATTATTCTTTGGTACAGTAAATTTTTATATAAAGTATTAGAACCATATTTGACGGTTTTAAATAGTTTGCCTAAAGTTGCACTAGGACCAATTATAATAATTTTGTGTGGTGCTAATATGAAATCAATAATAATAATGGCTTTATTAATTTCATTAATTATTACAATAACTAGTGTGTATTCTGGATTTGTAAATACAGATAAGAATAAAATTAAATTATTAAAAAGTTTTAATGCAAGTAAATGGCAAATGTTAAGATATTTAATAATTCCAAGTAATTATCATGTAATTATTAGTAGTCTTAAGATAAATGTTGGTATGAGTTTAGTTGGGGTAATAATGGGAGAGTTTTTAGTTTCTAAAGAGGGAATTGGTTATTTAATAAATTATGGTTCTGAAGTTTTTAATTTAAATTTAGTATTTGCAGGTATAATTATTCTTCTTATTGTTTCTTATTTAATGTATTTAATGGTTTTATATATAGAAAAAGTGTTAATAAAAAACAATTAACACTTTTTTGATATGTGATTATGGTTTATTAATTTAAAAATAGATATGTATAGTAAATAATAAAAATACTAAGCATTATTAGACCTTCCTTTTTAGTTAATTTTTTATCATCTTTAGAAAATAGGTATAATGAAAGAGCAGATATCAAAATAACACTCATATCAATAATATTAAAACTTATGGTTGATATGCTTCCGAATATTATAATAGGAAGGCATAAAACAAATCCAATATTAAAGATGTTTGTTCCTATAATGTTTCCAATGATAATATCAAATTCTTCTTTTTTGGCAGAGGTAATTGCCATTACCAATTCGGGGGTACTTGTACCAATAACGATTATTACCATGGTGATAAGTTTTTCACTTATGTTTAAATATCTTGCTATTTGAACACAATTGTTTACGGCAAAATCACTTCCTATAGATATTGCAATTAGACTTAGGATAGCTATTATAATTGATTTAGATAAATTCCATCTTGGAGGTGCAGATGATGTTTCTTTAAAGTGAATGCTTTTTTTACAGTACGTATATATATAGTGTATAAAGCTAATAAATATTAAAAATAACAAAATTGCATCGCTTCTTGAAATAGTATTTATTGTTTTATTAAAAGTATTATCTAATAAAACAATTGAAAATATCAAGATGATTAATAGATGTAGCGGTAATTGTTTTTTTATGGTTTCACTTTTTATATGAATTGGTTTAATTATGGATGCGATGCCGATAACTAACATCGTGTTAACTACGGTGCTTCCAATGACGTTTGCTAAAACAACATCATCATTTCCGTTTATTAATCCTTGAAATGATATAAATAATTCAGGGGCACTTGTTCCAAATGCTACGATACTTAAAGATATAATAATCTTAGGAACTTTTAAATTAATCGCAGTTGATGAAACAGCATCTACGAAAAAATCTGCACCTTTAATTAATAGATAAAAACCAATTATTACATAAATAGTATTTGTTATCATAAGCACCTCTTTATTATTTTATATTATATAGTAGATAATATCAAAAAAATAAAAAATAAGCAATAGTAGTGTTTTATCAAAATGAAAAAAGTACTTAATCGTACTTTTCTAGAATATCTCTTGCAGCAATCAATCCAGTAGCGGCTGCTGCAACAATGTTTCCGGCTTTACCTGCTCCGTCTCCAATAAAATATATATTGTCATTTTCTAATTTAAACTTATTGTTAGTAGTGATCTCATTACTAAAAAATTTAATTTCAGGTCCATATAGAAGTGTTTCATCATTATTTATTCCAGGCATAATTTTATCTAGGGTTTCTAAACCTTCAATAATATTTATTAAAATTCTATGTGGAAGCACTAGTGCTAAATCACCTGCAACACAGTCTTTTAAAGTTGGTTCTACGAATCCTTTATTTATTCGTTTCCAGTTTGATCTTCGACCGTTTCGTAAATCTTTTAATGTTTGAATAATTGGTTTACCATCTCCTAAAACATTAGCAATTCTTGCAATTGATTCTCCATACATGCGAGTGTCTGTTACTGGTTCTGTTAGGTTTACTTTAGATATAAATGCAAAATTACTATTTTTGGATTTAGTATCTTTCAAGGAGTATCCGTTGACACAACAATATCCTTCATAACTTTCTTTAGCAACGTATCCTCCGGGGTTGGAGCAAAAAGTTCTTATTTCGTCACCATAGGTATTTGTTTTTATAAAAATAGTTGGTTCATATAAAATTTTGCTTATATCTTCCATTATTTCTTTTCTAAATTCAACTCTTACCCCAATTTCGATACTTTGTGAGATGTATGGGATATTGTATTTATTTGCTAATTGATTAACCCATGCAGCTCCAGTGCGCCCTGGTGCGACAACTACATTTTTGGATTTAAATATATGATTTTTTCCTTTGTAGTTGCATATTATTTCATGGTTATTTTCATCGATAGTTTTAATATCAGTAACATTGCATAGTTCAATTGTTTCGACGCCATTTTTTTGAAGAAATTCAGTTAACTTTTCTATACATTCTGGTAAATGATCTGAACCGATATGTTTGTTTTTGATTATTAGTAATTTTCCTCCCATTTTAGCAATTTCTTTTTCTAATTTTTGAGCTTCTGCTATATTTGTCGGATATGTTTTTGAATCCATTCCAAATTCATTAAATATCTTTTCTGTGTCATCTATTATTTGGTAAGCATCACTTTCTGACATGTATTTAAAAAGATCAGATTTTCCTAATTTAGGAATAAAATTTAATTTACCATCAGAAAAAGTTCCTGCTCCTCCATAACCAGACAATATTTGACATGGGGTACAATTTATACATTTTCCTTTATTTTTAGCAATTGGGCAAATTCTATTTTTAGCGAATTTTCCTTTATCAAGTAATAATATTTTTAAATTTTTGTTATTTTTACATAATTCATATGCTGAAAATAGTCCTGCAGGACCGGCTCCAATTATAATTACATCGTACATCTTATCACCGAAAATATTTTATCAAATTTAGTTTGATATGTAAATATTTTTTTATTAAACAGATTTTAAATTAATACAAAATCTTATATTTGACTTTATATTCATCAATTGTTATAATAAGTCTGTATGGTGATGTTATGGGAAAAAATGATAGTAGTTGGTTAAACAATATTTTGGGAGATTTTGATAATTCGACTAGTGATGAAGAAGTTTATGAAGAAGTGTTAGAACCTATAGTGATTAATCCAGAGAAAAAAAATAGTTCAGGAAATTTTTCGGTAAACATAGAGGAGAAAGAAAAGCAAAAAGATCAAAGAAATAATTTTAATAATGAAGGATATAAAACAGATAAAGCTCGAGAAGAAAAACAACAGCCAACTGATAATTTTGATGATGCAATATATTTTGAAAAATTGAAAACTAAAATGAGTGATAGTGTAAATAGAGTGAAATCCCTTTTCAAATTAGATGAATACAATATTGATGATTTAGCTTATGATATTACTGAACAGATATGGTCCATGGATAAAGATGATTTGCTAAACGAGACTGATCGTAATATTGATAGGGTAGTATTTTGCGTACTATCTAATATGATAGGTATTGATTATAGTGACTTTTATTGTAGAAATTACAAAGGTGTAAAACAGTTAATATTGAATTGTTTAAATACATCAAAATATTATCAGAATGAGTATATTTATAATTCTGCTTATGTTGATTCATTGACGAATGAGTATTTATTAAAAATTTTAATTGATGAATCGTTAGTTACAAAGCAAAATATATATTGTAGATTTGATTCGGATGTGATTTTGGTAAAGGAATTAATTGCTAATAAAAATAAAAAGACGAATAAATTAAGTGAAATTTTTGATAGTTTAAAATTGCCATTTATATTAATTTCGTTAGCATCAGGATCTGTTCCTTTGTTGGCTTCTAGTGCATATATTTTTTATTTGGATAGTTGTGACTACGAAACAAAAAAAATAATTCGTGAAGAGGATTTTAATAAAATGAATGATCTTTATCCGAAACAAGTTTTTTTTGATTTTGATGGTAAACATTCAAGGTAAAATTACGTTAAGTAATTTTTTTTATTTTTTGTTCCGAGTTAGGAACAAAAATAAAACCACCTGCTATGCAGGTGAGAAATCAAAAAGCAAGAGCGGTCAGTAATGAACATATTTATCTCTTCCTATGCTATAATGAAAATGTCAGTCAA